>JAPOVT010000017.1 GCA_026708015.1 bacterium | reverse complement strand
TTTTCCATCAATGACATGGTTACCTCCTAATCGAGGTGACCGGCCAAAGGGGGGACGCTCAGGAGCGTATGGTTGGCTGGCGGCTGCTGGCGGGTTGCGGTGCCCTATCTCCACTATGAGAAACAGCCCCGACCGAAGTCGGGGCCGTCGGGCCGGGGCTGCTCACCCCGGCGGGGTTGGCTCCATCCTATTCGCTGAGCGAGACGACTGGTCAAGTATTGTCGTTCGAGTCATGCGCGCTGAACGGGCCATTGCATACGTAGACGGCTACAACCTCTACCATGGAATTTGCGATGCGCGGCTTCAAAGCTCCCGGTGGCTCGACTTGAGGGAGCTGTCAAAATCGCTTCTCAAGCCTCAGCAGCGTCTAGTCCTCGTCCGCTATTTCACCACCATGGTTCGCAACAATCCTCCAAAAGCCGAGCGCCAGTCCACCTTCATTGAGGCATTGCGGGCGCGTGGTGGGATAGAGGTCGACTTCGGCCATTTTCTCTCGAAGGCTATGAGGTGCCCCGACTGCGGGAATGAGTGGGTCAAACATGAAGAGAAGAAGACCGATGTGAACATAGCCGTACGCGTACTTGACGATGCCTTCGATGACCGCTTCGATGTGGCGATGGTGGTTTCAGGCGACAGCGACCTTGTACCCGCAATCGAGTCCATACACACCCGTTTCCCCGACAAGCGAATCATCGTGGCATTCCCTCCAAGACGCCACTCAGCCGAGCTGAAGCGAGTCGCCAACGAGAGCTTCACGATTGGGAAAGGCAAGATTCGATCTAACCGTCTTCCCGATCCGGTAATAACACCCGAAGGCATCGCCCTTCAAGCACCACGGGGATGGCTGCCAGCATCCCCATGACTTCAAGCCTGCACTAGAGCTCCAACGGGCGGCCTGGTTGTCGGCGAACCGGATGTCCCACCCGCCCTTCTCCGGGGGCGGGGCCACCCGGTCTTTGCGCTTGGGGATCGGCGCTCAGGCGGCCGGCATGGGAACGGGCCCTCCCGACACTGAGGCGATGGGCTCGGCCAGCCGGCGGTGCAGGTCGGGGTCGGCTTGGACTTCGGCGGTGGCCTTCCAATCCCACAGCGAATAGGCGAGCGGCGCTGCGCGACCGTGCGCGCCCTCAGTGCCTCGGCCACGTCTTTGAGCATGGCGTCCATGTCGTCCTCGTCGAGGTGGGCCAGCCAGCGCAGTCCGTCCATCGATCCGATGAATTTCTCGGTCTCTGAGCGGACTGCCGGACGCTCTGTGTATCCCGCCGATGTGGTAGTAGTCAGCTCGTTCCCAGCGGTGGTCTTTGTTGCCCTGCCAGCACCGGTCATGGTTACCGGGCACAAGGATCTTTTGGCCTTTGAGGCGGGCGACGTGGCCGGCAAGTCCCTGAGTCTTGCCGCCCATCACCAGGTCGCCAAGGATCCATACCTCGTCGCTGTCGGCGACCAAGTCGTTCCAGCGGGCGACCATCTCTTTGTCCATGGTGTCAGCATCGGGGAAGGGACGGCCGCAATATCTGATGATGTTCTCGTGTCCGAAGTGGTGGTCGGAGGTGTACCACCTGCTCATCGGATCACAGTCCCATCTCCGACAGTGAGTGCGCCAGCGATTTTCCCGTGCCAACGGACCTCACCTGGCACACCACAACCTGCGCGAAATCCCAGGGTGGTTCCAAGGGCCTTGACAATCCATTCAAGGGCGCGGGAGCAAGACGGTGATTCGGATGATTCCCAAGCCGTGTTCTCAGAAACCCAAAGTAGTAATTGGGTCGCTGGCTAGTAGAAAGGGGAGAGAGGTCGAAAGGTTCGGCGATGGCTTCTGGAGCTCTTCCTAGTCCGGTAGGCAAGCGCGTCGCGCTTGTGGGTGATACGCATGCGAATGCGGTGTGGACGAGGCGTGTCATCGAGGAGTTGGCAGTCGACGGCGTGGACATGGTGGTGCAACTCGGTGACTTCGGGTGGTGGCCGCAGACAGCGTTCGCCAAGAAGGTGTCTCGCGCCGCAATCATCGCGGGGATCACGGTCTGCTTCTTGGATGGGAATCATGAGGATCACGAGCATCTGCGGTTCCACGCCAACTTGCGCAATCCCGACCGCAGCCCCGGCGATCCGGTGGAGATGTACCCTGGGTTGTGGTACTTGCCGCGGGGTTGCGCGTGGGAGTGGCACGGAGTGCGGTTTCGGGCGCTGGGCGGTGCGTTCAGCATCGACCATGGAGCGCGGACGCCGGGCTACGACTGGTTTCCGGTCGAGGAAGTCCCATCGCTGGCTGACGCGGAGCGGGCGATCAACGCCGGGCCCGCCGATGTGCTGTTGTGCCATGACCATCCCGCGATCGGCTACCGGCTCCAGGGGTGGCGGATTCCAGAGGCCGACGAGCGGGCATCGTTTCAGGTAAAGCGGATGCTGGCTGAAGTGGCCGAGGCGATCCGCCCCAAGCTAGTAGTGCACGGCCACTGGCACCACGCCTATGACATCCAGCGCGACGCACTGACTGTGAAGGGTCTCGACTGCGACGGCACCGAACGGGCAGTTGCCTTGTTGAATCTCGGCACGTTGGAGACTCAGGACTGGGAGTTGCCCCAGCCTGCTTGTCGAAACTGAGTCCACAGGATTGACAGCAAGTAGAGGCCAAGGCCACAACTTGCGCTGTCGCTAAAGGCAGCGACTATTTCCGGCGGCGGGGAGCTTGCGACCGGGCTCAGATGGGCTTGCGACCGCTTGCGACCGGTGCGGTATCGCACTCTGGTGGGCATGAATACCGACATTCGAGAACAGCACAACATCCTATTGACTCGCCGACAGGTCGAGGCCCGCTGCGGGCTGTCAACAAGCTCGATCTACCGCCTCATGCGCGAAGGGTTGTTCCCTGAGCCCATCCGCATCGGCCGCCGCGCCGTGCGTTGGCCTCAATTGGAGATCAACGCGTGGCTCGCCACACGCCCACGTGCAACCGGCGACCGGCCCATTTGAAATCTGCGGCCATTTTCCGCTAGCAAGACATTTTGGAATGGCGCCTATGAGCGCGGCGGCCGAGCATCGGTGACGCACAGGGCCTTTTTCTCCTTGAGCTGCCTGGGCGCGTGCAGGCGGCGCTCATTGCCGCATCGCCCATACCAAAACCCCTTGAGGGAAGGCGGAGGGTCGAAGAAATGCTCAGGAGCTTGCCAGGTCACCGGTGGCGCGGGGCCTGGTGGCGAGCCATTCGTCAATCTCCGACGCATACCAACGCACAGCGCGCCTGCCGACCCGGATCGGCTCAGGGAACAGCCCATCGCGCATGTACCTGTAGATCGAGCTGGTGGAAGGTCGACAACGCGATTCGACCTGTCTACGGGTCAATAGGATCGCGGCTGGTTCTCTAAAACTGCTGGTCATACCTGTATCGTGCCCAGATAAATCGGGAAAGTGGCACGAGTCCTTTTGAACTTTTTGAAGTCGAATTGTCAGGATTGCTCGATCGTTCCTCGACGTTCTCTTGCTCGTTCCAGGCAAAGGCTCTGTTGAGTCGCGACAGAGCCAACTCCGCGGGCCCTTCCTCTAGATCTCCCACTTTGCGGAGGTTGTAGCCGCGGATGCAGGGGTCCAGTTACCCGAGGGGTGCAGCGTTCGCCTCAGTCGTTGGGTTGCTCCACGAAATCGGCCCACTGCGCCATCAGGTTTCGACGCCGGTCTAGAAGGCTGCTTCTGACGTATGCCTGCTCAACGTCGTTTCCCAGGGTGTGGGCCAAGGAGGCTTCTGCGACCGCCCAGGGCGTGTCTGTTTGCTCTAGAGCCCAAGTCCTGAAGCTTGAGCGGAAGCCGTGAACAGTAGCCCGTTCCGCTAGACCGGTGTCGCGAAGGACCTTCGTCAGCGTCATGTCCGAGAGCGGATTGCCAGGTTTGAGCGGAGATGGGAAAACCAGTCCGAAGCCATCGTTGAGCCGTTTAGCTCGAACGAGGACCTTCAATGCTGCGTCGGATAGAGGGACGCGGTGCTCCGCGCCGTTCTTCATGCGTGATCCGGGTAAACGCCACTCTTTCTCATCGAGGTCAATCTCGGCCCAAGTTGCGCCTCGGGCTTCGCCGCTTCTCGCCGCTGTCAGGATCAAGAATCGGAGGCAGTACCTCACGGCCAATGAGGCTTGAGATGACTCGACGATGGCCAGCGCCTTGGGGACTTCTTGATAGGGGAGCGCCCGCAGGTGATTCTTGACCTTGGGCATGGGGGGCAATGCGCCGTCGATGACCTCGCCGGCGACGTTTCGGTCGATATATCCATGGGCCATGCCCCAGCGCAGCACGGTGCGAATCCGCTGACGGACACGGCGGGCCGTCTCGGGTCGAGTTGACCAGATCGGAGTCAAGACGCCAAGGATGTCGGATTGCTGGATGCGGTCTAGGGGAATTCCGCCGAGAATCGGCATGGCATACGTTTCCAGTGATTGAAGCCATGATGCGGTGTGACGGGCATTGCGCCAACGCGGCTTGTTGGCTTCGTGAACTGTCCTTACGGCCTCACGAAACGTCGGCATAGCAGCTCGGCGCTTCTCCAACAGTGGATCATGCCCCTCAGCAACTGCCTGGCGGTTGTCAGTGGCGCGGAGACGTGCCTGGGCGAGGCTGACCGTCGGGAAACCGCCCAAGCCGATATCTCGGCGACGGCCATCGATCATGATCCGCTGCACCCACGACTTCGAGCCGCGGGGTGAAACGGTAAGGTAGAGCCCGTCGCCATCGCCGTATCTCCCTGGTTCTGAGACGGTTTTGACTTGGGCGGCGGTGAGTTTCGGCATCGTTCTATTCCCACAAATTTTCCCACATTATATGTGGGAAAATACAGAAAAATGCAGGAATGTTCAACCATATGGATTCTAATGGTCCTGCTGTTGACCAGGTATTTTGAACGATTATAGCAATCTAGAGAGACTTGGGGAAGTGGAGCTGGGGGGAATCGAACCCCCGTCCGCTGGGCGAGATCTGTCTGCGATACGACCATTCCCGGTGTGTGGCGTCGATGGCAGCCGCGTCGCCGGGTCGGGTGGCCCCCGTTAGGGGGCCCGCCACCGGGTCTGTTCCCCGGAGCCAGCGGTCTTTCCCGCCGTCAGTGGTCTGTCCCTACTGTCTCCACCGCTTCTGTTGCCGGGCTGCGGTGGACTGGCCCCGCGTGCCGTTACCGGTCGCGGTTCTTCTCTTGGCCAGAATGATCAGGCTGCGAGAAGTTCACGGTCATTGCCGTTTAGTTGGTTGCCCCGTTTTGCGAGTCTGAGCAACTCGGGTCGCACAGCGCAGCCCTCGGTCCCAGCGTCGAAACCGATCAGCCCCGTGTGCACTTCTTGTCAAGGTGCCCTGCCATGATACCGGCTCACTCTGATAGCAATCCCCTGGATTTGGCCGCTCGGCCCATCTCGTGGCGGGCTTCTCGGTGGGCGTCTTGTTCGGCGATGGCTTGGCGCTTGTCGGCTCGGCGGCGGCCTCGGGCTATGCCGATCAGCACCTTGGCCCGGCCCTGCTTGAAGTAGAGCGATAGGGGCACCACGGTGAGGCGGTCCTGTTCGAGGCGGGCCTTGATGCGGTTGAGCTCGCCCCGGTGCAACAGCAGCTTCTTGGGTCGGTCGGGGTCGTGGCCCGCGGCTCCGCTGGCATGGGAGTAGGGGGCGATGTGCAGGGATTGGAGCCACAACTCACCGTCGGCCATGCGGGCGTACGACTCGGCCAGCGTCACTTTGGACTCCCGCAGCGACTTGACCTCGGAGCCCTCCAGCACCAGGCCGGCCTCGTACTCGTCGAGGATCTCGAAATCCCGCCGGGCGCGGCGATTGGTGGCCACCACTTTGGTGCGCTCCTGCTCGCTATTGGGTCCCGGCTTGGTCCCGGCCATTTGCTCACGGTACCCGGGCGGCAGGGGCAGGACGCTGGCAATTGAGAGGTAGCCTGGTCGGCGTGGCCGAGCAGGGAGACACGTCGACAGATGGGGCGGTCGGCGGCTCCGAGGGTCACAACCCCTGGGAGGGCTTCCGGTCGGGATTCGTGACCCTGCTGGGCCGGCCCAATTCGGGCAAATCCACCCTGCTAAACGCCATCGTGGGCACCAAAGTGGCCATTGTGTCCGACAAGGCCCAGACCACTCGCCACGCTGTGCGCGGTGTGCTGCACCGCGACCAAGTGCAGGTGGTGTTCGTCGACACCCCTGGCATCCACAAGCCCCGCACGGCACTGGGAGAGCGGCTCAACGCCACCGCGGCCGACGCCGCCGACGATGTGGACGTGGTGTGCTTGTGCATCGACGCCACCCGTCCGCTGGGCCGGGGCGACCGTTTCATCGCCGAGCGGCTCAGCCCCGCCTCCATCGTGGTGGTGACCAAGACCGACGCCGCCCCCCGATCGAAGGTAGTGGCCCAGCTGGCCGCGGCTGGCGAGTTGGGGTTTGCCGAGTACTTCCCCACCTCGGCCCGCACCGGCAAGGGGGTGGACGCTTTGGTGGATCGGCTGTGCGAGCTGATGCCTCCCGGCCCTCCGCTGTACCCGCTTGAAATGGTGCGCGACATGCCTGAGGCCCGCTGGGTGGCCGAGCTAGTTCGAGAGCAGCTTCTGGCGGTGACCCGAGAGGAACTGCCCCACTCCATCACCGTGGCGGTGACCGAGTGGGAGTGGCCCCGCATCAAAGTGGAGATCCTGGTGGAGCGGGAGTCGCAGAAGCCCATGGTGATTGGCAAGAAGGGCTCGGTGCTCAAGCAAGTGGGCACCGCAGCCCGAGCCCAGCTTCCCAAGGGTGTGTTCCTCGAATTGCACGTGGGCGTGGAAAAGAACTGGCAGCGCCGCCCCGAGATGCTCGACCGCTTTGGCTACGGACCGGGCTCCATGGCCAGCCCCGATCTCTAGGCTCCGATTTGTGGGTCAGACCCCGTCGCGGATAGACCGCAGCAGAGTCACGGCCCGGTCCCGCTCGGCGGTGCGGGGGAACTGGGGCAGGGCGCGCACCAGTTCCCAGCGGTACCCGGCAGTGGCCATTCGGGAATCCAGCACCGCCACCACGCCCCGGTCGTCGCCCCGGCGGATGAGCCTCCCCGCGCCCTGGGCCAACCGGGTGGCAGCCCGAGGCAGGTCCACCAAGCGGAAGGCATCGCTGCCGTAGCGCTCCCGGCGGGCCTTCAATAGGGGATCGTCGGGCCGGGGGAACGGCAGCCGGTCGATCGTCACCAGCGATAGCGACTCGCCGGGCACGTCGACCCCCTGCCAGAAGCTCATGGTGGCGAACAGACAGCTCTCCACCTCGGTGGAAAAGCGCCGCAACAGCTCGGGCTTGGGCAGGTCGCGCTGGGTGTAGATCTCGAAGTCGAGCAGCTCGCGCAGCACCTCGGCGGCCCGGTCCATGGCCCGGTAGCTGGTGAACAGGGCCAGTGTCCGGCCTCCGGCGGCCTCGATCAGCGCGGCCAGCTCTTCATGCAGGGCTGGCTCGTAGCCGGGGTTGCGGGGATCGGGCAGGTGCTTGGCGCAATAGAGAAGGGCGTTGGCCTCATAGTCGAACGGGCTGCCCACGTCGATGGCTTCGTGCTCGTCGGGGTGCAGCCCCAGCACCTCTCCCAGATTCATGGGAATGGTGGCGCTGGTCAGAACTGCGGTGGTGTGGTCCCAAAGATGCTCGGTCAACAGCTCGCCGAGCTGGATGGGGGCGATGCGCCACGCGGGTGCTGACTCGGTTCCCGACACCCAGGCCACCTCAGCGGGTGTGGCCTCCACCGCTCGGGCCAAGTCCTCAGCCAGGGCGCCAGCAGCCAGCATGGCCCGCAGCTTGCGGGGGGCGACATCACCGGGAGCATTGTCGGGCACCCCTCGCAGTTCGACGAGGGCCTGTTCCACCCGGCCCCGGGCCACGATGGCAACACGCTGGAGCTCGTTGGGCAGCGGGGAGGGCAGCGGCTTGTCCCTGAACGGGGACAGGGTCTCCCGCAAGAGCACGCCGGCGTCCTCGAGGTCGCTGGCGGCGGTCGATTCGGCCACCACGGCCCGGATGCTGCGGGCCAGCTCGTCGAACCGTCCCCCAGTCAAGGAGAGTCCCGCGGTGTCGGACACGATGTCCTCCAGCCCGTGGGCCTCGTCGATGACCACGGTGCCGTGCTCAGGTAACAGCGAGGTGTCGCTGAATAGGTGCAGGCAGTAGAGGTGGGTGTTCACCACCACTATGTCGGCGGCATCAGCCTGGTGGCGGGCCTTCTCTGCGAAGCACACCGGACCCGACGGGCAGCGTTGCGCCCCCGGGCACTCGCGGCCCGACACACTGAGCGCATCCCAAGCCGCGGGGGAGGGCTCGAAGTCCAACTCGGCTCGGTCGCCGGTGTCGGTTCGCCCGGCCCATACCGCCAGCCGGTTGATCTCCGCCTTGGGACCGTCGGCAATTTCCAGGCTCAACTGGTCATCTTGGAGGTGCTCATCCAATCGCTGGAGGCACAGATAGTTGGACCGGCCCTTGAGCACGGCAAATCGCAGCGGCCGCCCTAAAGCCTCGGCGAGCTGGGGGAGGTCCTTGTCGACCAACTGGTCTTGGAGGGTCTTGGTGGCGGTGGCCACCACCGAGGGGCCCTGACCCAAGACTAGAGGCACCAGGTAGGCCAGCGACTTGCCGGTTCCCGTGCCGGCGGCCACCACCAAATGTCGCTCTGATCCCATGGCTTCGGCCACTGCATGGCACATGTCCCGCTGTCCGGGCCGCCGCTCGCCCCCTCCGTCCAGCGACGAGACAGCCGCTTCCAGGGCCTCGTTGACGGTGGCGATTTCCGGCATCGCCTCGACGTTAGTGGCCGATGGAAGAATTGGGGAGAAACCGAATCGAAGGCCCTCTCCCGCACACAATTTGGACTAGCGGGGGAGTACCGTGCGGGTGTGGACTTGTCGGGTCATTGCCTGGATCTGAATCGAATCCCCCGCCATGTCGGATGTGTGATGGACGGCAACGGGCGCTGGGCCGAGCAGCGGGGCATGGCCCGCACCGAGGGCCACGAGCAAGGCGAGCACGCCCTGTTCGATGTGATCGAAGGTGCGCTGGAGCTGGGGATCGAGTGGCTCACGGTTTACGCCTTCTCCACCGAGAACTGGAACCGGCCCGATGACGAGGTGCGCTTTCTGCTGAATTTCAACCGCACGATCTTGCGGCGGCGCTGTGATGAGCTGAACGAGATGGGGGTGCGCATCCGCTTCATCGGCCGGCGCGACTGGCGGGTGCCAAAGGGCCTGATCAAAGAGATGGACGAAGCCGTCGAGCTCACCGAGCGCAACACGAGGATGACGCTGGCGGTGGCCTTCAACTACGGCGGCCGGGCCGAGATCGTGGACGCGGTGAAGCGCATCGCCGCTCAGCGGATTCCGTCTCGCATGATCAACGAGCGGACCATCGCCCGGCACCTCTACGACCAGGAGATGCCCGAGCCCGACCTCATCATCCGCACCTCGGGGGAATACCGCATCTCTAATTTCCTGCTGTGGGAGATGGCCTACTCCGAGTTGGTGTTCAGCGACGTGTTGTGGCCCGACTTCACCCGCCACGACCTGTTCGCCGCCATCGCCGAGTACCAGCACCGCCATCGTCGCTTCGGCCGAGTCAGATAACGGGGGCACCATGAGCCTCCGCCCGGAAGGTGGAGTGGGAGACTAGGTGCAGTGAGCCTGTATCGGGACCAGGGGATCGTGCTGCGCACCTACAAGTTGGGTGAGGCCGACCGCATCGTGGTGTTCTGCACCAGAGGGCACGGCAAAGTGCGGGCGGTGGCCAAGGGCGTTCGCAAGACCCGCAGCCGGTTCGGGGGGCGCCTTGAGCCCACCAGCCATGTGCAGGTGCAGTTACACCGGGGTCGAAGCGAGCTTGATGTGGTGACCCAGACCGAGACGGTGGATCAGTTTCGCGCCGTGCGGGAGGATCTGGGTCGCCTCGGCAAGGCCATGGCCATGCTGGAGGCGGTCGACCGGGTGGGCGTCGACCGGGAGTCCGACGGCGCGCTGTACCGGATGCTGCTGGGCGGGCTGCGGGCGTTGGACGCAGGCGACTCGCCGCTGGTGGTTCCGGCTTTCTACCTCAAGCTCTTGGTTCACGATGGAGTCGGTCCCGAGGTGGGGGCATGCGCATCATGCGGGGCAACCGACGACTTGGCGGCCTTCGACTACGGCAGCGGCGGAGTGCTGTGCCGGGGTTGCCGCCGAGGATCGGCGCTGTCGCCCGACGCGCTGGAGTTGTTGCGCATGGTGCTGGGCGGCAGTCTCAGCGCTGCCTTGGCACTGCCCCCATCGCCGGCCACCGGTGAGGTCGACCACCTGGCCACCGCCGCCATGGAACACCACCTCGAACGCCGCCTCCGCGCCGCCGGAGCCTACAGCTGAGAAGAAAACAATAGTAATTGAAAATAATGGAAACTTACTATTGTACTGCCCGTGTCAATTCCGGTCTCATGGTTTCCGGCTCTCAAGCCCGACCAAGTGCTTCGGCTGCTTCGCAAAATCGGATACCAGAAGGTCCGCCAGAGAGGCTCACATGTCCTTTTGAGAGCCGAGGGCAGACAAACGATCCTCGTCTCGATGCACAAGGGTAGGACGATGAAACCCAAGCACTTGCGGACAATGCTGGTTGATAGGGTTGGGTTGACTGACCAAGAGATCAAGGCATTACTCGGACTTTCTCGTGGGAGGACAGGAAATGGCCAAGGTCGTAATCACTAGAGACGACGACGGCAGCGGAGACTGGCTGGCCGAGGGTGACATTGGCGAATCCGCCTACTACGCCAACGCTGCCACCCTCAGCGAGCTTGAGGCCATGATCCAGGAAGCCGGAGAATTGATAGGCGTTGACCCAGAGGTAGTCATCGCTCCAGAGGCAGCCACGGCCTGATCCTCGCACCTAACACAGAATTCATACGGTTGGGGAAGACGATCATGCTTCGCTTTCACCGTTTCCCATCTGTCTTTCGAAGGCTTGGCGGACGAGATACATCATGTACTGCAGATCTTCGAAGTTGCTGAGCCCCACCTCTACGTCGCCGTTCCCCCACCTTCCGAAATTGGTGACGTCTTTAGCCAGGCCTCTCGGGTCGTGAAGCTCTTGGAAGCTCATATTGAGCGAGAGCCGGAGTCGGGAAACTTGGGGGACAACATCGGCGAAGTTAGTCTCCGCCTTGTAGGCCACGTAGAGCTTTAGGAACTCCTCGGTGACCACGGGGTTCAATGCGAGAACTTCTTTGCGGAATGCATCGAATAGCGGTCGGCATTTACTGCCCGAGCTGAGGTTCGGATGGTCCTCGATCGTGTAGGAGGTGACCGGCACCTGATCCGGCAGCGCTCGGTACCCTGCAAGCCGTTCTTCCGGCAGGTACACGGCCTCCCAGACCCTAGAAGCTAGGTTGGCTAGGGCTTTTGCACGGTCATTGATTGCCCGTTCATCCCAGCGTTCCCGCTCTCCGATACCTTCGTTGAGCTTCAGGGGGCTCATCTTGAACCCGCCCTTCACGTCGCGCTTTTGGGCGAAGGGTCGGTCGCTGTACTCCGAGTTATAGCCGGTGAGGGTGAGGTTGCCGAGGGTGTGCAGGTACTTCTCGTGGATATGTTGCCAGTCGGGACCGAGGTCGGTTTGCCACTGTGCCGAAAGGTTCTTGTTCTGTGGCATGATGTGCTCGACGGTGTACTCGCCGACGGAGACCCGTTCCTTGCGCTCATGGTTTTCTAAGCGGCGAAGTGAGTAGATGTGATTTCGGAAGTTGTAGACATCTCGGTTTTGCAAGTCGTGCTTGAACTCATCATTTCCTGGAAACCGCTGATATGACGGCATCAAGAGGAAATGGGCCTTGACGCTCTCTAAGTAGCGATCCTTCTTGAGGTGACGCCCGAATGTTGCAAATGTTGTGTTGAGTGAGTTCGTCGGTATCGAGCAAACCGCACGGCGGAACACATACGCTTCGACCAGCCGCACTGCCTTGTAGAAGTCGTTCTCGCTCGTCCTCCTCCTCCTCCCGGTTCAACAGGTAGTAGTTGCGGACCTTGCGGGCGGAGAATCCGTCTATTGGTTCCTCATCGCCGAGGTGCCTTGCCAGAGCTGTCGACACTCGCGCTCCGTCCAGCTGTAGGTGCGTTGGTAGACGGGGATCACGAATTGTGGCGATTGCCTGAGGAAGCTGAGGAGCTTGGTTTCTGTCGCTTTCATTGCGAGGTGCCTCCGACGAATTTCTTGAGTGGTACTTCGGTCACGTCTGGGCGCAAAGGTAATTGCAACAACCTGCTAAGGCCGTATCGAGCAGATCGGGATCGGTGAGCACCATTGTCGAGTTCCACGGGGAACCCTTCGATTGTCTTGGTGATCGACACGAGGTCGAAGTCCGCGTCGTCGGAAATCAATTGATCCTATGGAAGACGCCGTTTTCGGTGTCAGGCCGGTTGCCGGGGGCCGGTAGCCTGCGGGCCATGAGCGGTGGCGACGCCGAACGGGGCGCGGGCGACGATCTGATGGACAAGGTGGTGAACCTCTGCAAGCGGCGGGGGTTCGTGTACCAGTCGGCCGAGATTTACGGCGGGTTCCGCAGCGCCTACGACTATGGCCCATTAGGCGTGCTGCTGCTTCGCAACGTGAAGGACGCCTGGTGGCGGACCATGGTGCAGCTCCGCACCGATGTGGTGGGCCTGGACGCCTCAATCCTGTCGCCTCCCGAGGTGTGGGAGGCGTCGGGACACTTGACCAACTTCACCGATCCTCTGGTGGATTGCCGCGGCTGTGGCACCCGCCACCGAGAGGACCAGCTGGAAGACCCCGAGGCCTGTCCTAGCTGCGGGGAGCGGGGCCAGTTCACCGAGGCCCGGGAGTTCAATCTGATGTTCCGCACCCAGGCCGGTCCGGTGGCTGGGGCCGGGGCTGACGTTTACCTGCGGCCCGAGACCGCCCAGGGCATGTTCATCAACTTCGCCAACGTGCTGAACACCGTGCGCAACAAGCCGCCGTTCGGCATCGCCCAGATCGGCAAGTCGTTCCGCAATGAGATCACCCCGGGCAACTTCATCTTCCGCACCCGGGAGTTCGAGCAGATGGAGATGGAGTTCTTCGTGCCCCCCGACGAGGCCGCCATGTGGTTCGAGTACTGGTGCGGTGCTCGGATGGACTGGTACACCGAGTTGGGCATTCCCGCCGACAAGCTGCGGCTCCGGCCCCATGATGCCGACGAGCTCAGCCACTACTCGACGGGGACCGCCGATGTGGAGTACCTGTTCCCCTGGGGGTGGGGCGAGTTGGAGGGCATCGCCAACCGCACCGACTACGACCTCACCCAGCATTCCCAGCACTCTGGCGTCGACTTGGACTACTACGACCAGCAGGCTGACGAGCGCTACCGGCCCCATGTGATCGAACCGGCCGCCGGGGCCACCCGCACAATGATGGCGTTCCTGCTGGCCGCCTTCGACACCGAGGAGGTGCGGGGAGAGTCCCGTACCGTGCTGCGGCTGCACCCCCGGTTGGCCCCGTACAAGGCGGCGGTGCTTCCCCTGTCAAAGAAGCCGGAGCTCCAGTCGGTGTCCGAGGAGGTGCTGGGCTTGCTCCAGCCCCGGTGGATGACCGACTACGACGTCACCCAGTCGATCGGCCGCCGCTACCGGCGCCAAGACGAAATCGGTACCCCCTTCTGCGTGACCGTGGACTTCGACACCCTCGAAGACCGGGCCGTCACGGTGCGGGACCGGGACACCATGGACCAAGACCGGGTGCCCATCGACACCTTGATCGAGCACCTGGACGCCAAGCTCGGACTGTGAGATAGACACAGTGACCAGCCCGGTTGTCGCTGCGGTGAACGCCGTCGGGCGCGGTGAAATGGAACAGGCCGAGGCGGTGATGGGGGTTTCCCCCATCGACATCGAGGATCTGCTCCACGCCAAGATGGCCGACGGCCCATCGGGGCCGGTGGTCGCCCACGGGGTGGCCGCCTCGCCGGGAGCGGCATCAGGACGGGTATGCCTATCGGTGGACGCGGTGCTCGACGCCGACGACGAAGGCGTTCCCGCCGTTTTCGTGCGCACGTTCACCACGCCGGCCGATGAAGCGGCTATGTCGGTCGCCGCGGCCATCATCACCGCCAAGGGGGGCATGGCCAGCCACGCGGCGGTGATCGCCCGAGGCTGGGGCATCCCCGCGGTGGTGGGAGTGGAGATCCTTTCGGTGGACGTGGCGGCGGGGGCGGCCCGGCTGGGTGAAATGGAGCTGCACAATGGCGATCCCATCACCGTGGACGGCTCGGCGGGCACCATAATGCTGGGTGCCACCGAGGTGGGCGACGTGGAGGTCCCCGACGAGCTGTTCCGGCTGCTGGAGTGGGCTGACGAATTGCGCGCCGGGTGCCTGGGGGTGCGGGCCAATGCCGACGACGCCTTCTCGGCCCGGCTGGCCCGGGAGTTCGGAGCGGACGGCGTGGGTTTGTGCCGCACTGAGCACATGTTTCTGGGGGAGCGGCTCCCGATCATCCAGCGAGCCATCACCCACGGCGACCGGGCCGCCCTGGACGCGCTGGCTGAGGCCCAGGTGGGCGACCTGGTCGATTTATTGGAGGCGATGGACGGGCTGCCGGTGATTGTGAGGCTGCTCGATCCTCCCCTGCACGAGTTCCTGCCCGACCATCCCGAGTTGGTTGAGGAAAACCCCATGCTCGGCGTGCGGGGCGCCCGGCTGGGGGTGCTGCGCCCCGAGCTGTACCGGGCTCAGGCCAAAGCAGTGGCCGAGGCGGCTGCCCGTCGGGTGGCCGACGGGGGCAATCCGCGGGTGCAGGTTATGGTGCCGTTGGTGGTGGGCGGCCCCGAACTGGCCCACGTGCGGGCCGCGGTGGCCGACGAGCTCGCCGGATTCGAGAGCCGCCTGGCCGGGCGGGCCATCCCGGTGGGTGCCATGATCGAGACCCCGCGGTCGGCGCTGGCTGCGGCCGAGATCGCGGACTGCGCCGACTTCTTGTCAGTGGGCACCAACGATTTGACCCAGATGACCTTCGGGTTTTGCCGCGACGACATCGAGGCCAGGATCATGCGCCCCTACATCGACCACGGCCTGCTGGCGGCCAATCCCTTTGAGACCCTGGACACCGGCGGAGTGGGCCGGTTGGTAGCCGACGCGGCGGCCGCGGCCCGCGCCGCTCGCCCTGGAATCGAGATCGGGGTGTGCGGAGAGCACGGCGGCGACCCGGCGTCGATCGCGTTCTGGGCTGCCTCGGCGGTGGACTACGTGTCCTGCTCCCCGCACCGCGTTCCCGTGGCCCGTCTGGCGGCTGCCCAGGCGGTGGCCTCCCAACCTGTCGCTGGCTCCGCGTAGTCTCACGCTGTGGGCATCCACGACGAAGACGTGGCCCGGGTGAGAGAGGCGACGGACATCGTCGCGGTCATCGGCGAATACGTACAGCTGAAGCGGGTGGGGCGCCGCTGGCAGGGGCTGTGCCCTTTCCATGCCGAGAAAACCCCGTCTTTCTCGGTCAATGCCGAGATGGGGGTGTACCACTGCTTCGGGTGCAAGGTCAGCGGGGACGCAATCACCTTTCTTCGAGAGGTGGAACACGCTGATTTCGTCGAGGCGGTGGAGCGCCTGGCTGGGCGGTCGGGCATCACGCTGCGCTACACCTCGCCCGGCGAAGGCGCCGATCGCCAAAAGCGGGGCAAGCTCACCGAAGCCCTTGAGCAGGCGGTGGAGTGGTATCACAAGCGGCTGTTGACCGCGGCCGATGCCGGCCCGGCCCGGGGCTACCTCCGCCACCGGGGCTACGACGGCGATGTGGTGCGCCAGTACAAGCTGGGATGGGCCCCCGACGACTGGGACGCGCTGGCGACGGGTCTCGGGGTGGGCACCGACAAGGGAATGGCAGCGCAGGTGTTCTCTGACTCCGGCCTGGGATTCCGCAACAAAGGCGGGCGCATCCAGGACAGCTTCCGGGCCCGCTTGCTGTTTCCCATCTTCGATCCCAGCGGCAAGCCAGTTGGCTTCGGCGGACGGGTGCTGCCTGGCGGGGACGGTCCCAAGTACAAGAACTCGGTGGATAACGCGGTATATCGCAAGTCCCGGGTGCTGTATGGGCTCAATTGGGCCAAACAGGACATAGTGAACGCCGGCGAGGTGATCGTGTGCGAGGGCTACACCGACGTAATCGGTTTCGCTCAGGCCGGCATCGCCCGAGCGGTGGCCACATGCGGAACCGCCCTCACCGAGGACCATGTTCGGGTGCTGCGCCGGTTCGCCCCCCGCATCGTGCTGGCCTTCGATGCCGACTCCGCCGGCCAGACCGCGGCCGAGCGATTCTCTCAGTGGGAGCACGCCTTTGAGCTGGAGGTAGCGGTGGCCGACCTGCCTCCGGGGGCTGACCCCGGTGACCTGGCCCAGAGCGATCCGGAGCGGCTAGTGGCCGCGGTCTCTGACGCGGTGGACTTCATGGACTTCCGCATCAACCGGGTATTGGGCGAGGCCGACCTGTCGTCGGTCAAGGGGCAGGTCCGGGCAGGGGAGCGGGCCGCCCGCCTAGTAGCCGAGCACCCCAATCCGGAGATCAGGGACAAGTACCTGGTGGAGGTAGCCGACCGCTGCTCGGTGAACGCCGACCACCTGCGGACAGTGGCAGCCGACGCTCGCCGCCGCGGCCCGCGCCGGGCACCCCGCCCCGCGGCGGAAGACGCCCCCCACCCGGCTGACACAGTGCATGAGTCCAGTGGCGACCGTGGCGACTACTCGGAATTCGAGGGCAATGGGGCCGATGGGAGTCCTCCTCCCAACAACGTGGAGCGCCAAGTGCTGTGGCTGGCGGCCAACGAGCCCGATGGGGTGTGGCCGGAGATCGACCCCGAGCTGTTCCACCATCCTCTCTATCGGGGGGTGTTCGAGGCTCTGCTGGAATACCCCGATATGGACACTCTGTTGGTTGAGGCCGACCCAAGGGTGACAGAGCTCATGCGGGAGCTGGTGGTGGACGAGGACGAGGAGCTGCGGATGAGTCGCCATCGACAGGACGTCGTGATGGCCATCTTGTTGTATGAAAAGGCCCAGCGGGAGTTGACCTACCTGGAGCGCCAGGCCCGCACCGGCTCAGCCGACGAGGAGCTGCTGCGCCGGGTGGCCAGCTTGAAGACATCCATGGACCAGCTCCGGGAATCGGAGTGGGAGCCCGACCAAGCCCGGGCACTGCTGGAGATGTTGCGACCGGGGACTTAGAAGTCCTCGTCGAAGGCGACGTCGCCCTCGACACCCACTTGGTAGGAGGCCACGGTGCGCTCGAAGAAGTTGGTCAGCTCCTGCACATCTTGGAGCTCCATGAACGAGAACGGGTTCTTGGATCCGAATTGCTTGGGCAACCCCAGCTGGCTCAGGCGCTGGTCGGCTACGAATTCCAGGTAGCGGCGGGTGTCGGCCACCGACATGCCGGGCACGCCCTGGCCCAGCAGATCCTCGGCGAACTGGTACTCGCAGTCCACCGCTTCGCGGATCATGGTGGTGACCTGCTCGCTGAGCTCGGAGTCGAACAGCTCTGGTTCCTCGGCCCGAACGGTGTTGACCACCTCGAGGGCGAAATTCATGTGGCAGCTCTCATCGCGGAACACCCAGTTGGTACCGGCGGCCAGCCCGTTCAACAGCCCTTTGGACCGAAGGAAGTACACGTAGGCGAACGCCGCGAAGAAGAACAGCCCCTCAATGCAAGTGGCGAAGCAGATCAGATTCAACAGGAACTGACGACGCTGCTGAGGGGTGTCGCACTGGTCGATGTCGTCCATTGAATTCATCCACCGGAAGCAGAACTCGGCCTTCTGGCGGATGGAGGGAATGTTGTCGATAGCGGCGAACGCGGCCTCCCGCTCATCGAGGTCGGGGATGTAGTTGTCCAGCAAGGTCAGATAGAACTGGACGTGCAGGGCCTCTTCGTAGAGCTGCCGGGACAGATACATCCGGGCCTCGGGGGCGTTGACGTGGCGGTAGAGGTTCAGAACCAGGTTGTTGGCCACAATGGAGTCCCCGGTGGCGAAGAAGGCCACCAGTCGGTTGACCAGATGCTTCTCGGCCGGCAACAAGGTGCGCTCCAAATCCACCAGGTCATCGGAGAAGTCGATCTCGTCCACTGTCCAGGTGTTCTTGATGGCGTCGCGGTACATGTCGAAGAACTGCGGATAGCGCATGGGGCGCAGCGTCAGATTGAAGCCGGGATCGAGGATGCGCCCTACGGACGGTGCGGCTGCGGGTGCCGGAGGCGTCGATTCTGGTGACGGGTTGAGGCCCAGGTCTTCTTCAATGAACGGGGTTTCTGCCAGAGCCATTATTCGCATGCCTCACAGGTCTCGGGGTTTTCCAAGGAACAGGCCACCGCTTCAGCGTCGGTTACCGGGGCAGAAGCGGTGGCTGTGGGGGTACCGCCGGTGGTGGTCTGGTTGATCCGGGTGGCCGGTCGGGATCTCAGGTAGTAGGTGGTTTTCAGCCCTGACTTCCAAGCGTGCGAGTACATGGAGCTGAGCTTGCCGATGGTGGGGGACTCCATGAACAGATTCAACGACTGGGACTGGTCGATGAATGCCCCCCGGTCGGCGGCCATGTCGATGAGCGAGCGCTGCGGGAGCTCCCATGCGGTGCGGTACACCGCCTTGAGGCCGTCGGGGATGCGCTCGATGTCGGCCACCGAGCCCTCGGATCGCTTCACATCGGCGATCATCTGGTCGTCCCACAGGCCCAGCTCTTGGAGATCGCGAACCAGATAGCGGTTGATCTGCAAGAACTCGCCGGAGAGGGTTTCCCGCTTGAACAGATTGGATACCTGGGGCTCAATGCACTCGTAGCACCCGGCGATGGAGGCGATGGTGGCGGTGGGGGCGATGGCGATGAGCAGGGAGTTGCGGAGGCCGTGCTCGGCGATGCGGTCCCGCAGCGTTTGCCACCGGGCCGGATCGGAGGACTCCTTGCCCCACAGATCGAACTGGAGCTGGCCGCTGGCCGCCCGGGTTTCGGGGAACGCCGAATGGGGTCCGTGCTTTTCGGCCAGCTCAGTGGAGGCCCACAGGGCGTTGAAGTAGATCTCCTCGGAGATGCGGGCCGACAGTTGGCGGGCCTCGACGCTGTCGAAGGGCATGGCCAAATGGAAGAACACGTCTTGGAGGCCCATTAGGCCCAGGCCCACTGGGCGCCACTTGGCGTTGGAGTTAGCCGCCTCGGCGGTGGGGTAGAAGTTGATGTCGATTACCCGGTCCAAGAAGGGCACCACACTGCGGACGACCTCGCCCAGCCTCTCGAAGTCCATCTTGCCGCTGTCGGTATCGACGAAGGCCCCGAGGTTGACCGAGCCCAGGTTGCACACTGCGGTCTCATCGGCGCTGGTGACCTCGATGATCTCGGTACACAGGTTGGACAGGTGTACGGTGCGGCCTTCTTGGCCGGTTTGGTTGCACCGCAGGTTGGAGGCGTCTTTGAAGGTCATCCAGCCGTTGCCAGTCTGGGCCAGGCACCGCATCATGCGGCTGTAGAGCTGGCGGGCGGGGAGCTGGCGCTCGTACAGCCCGGCAGCCTCGGCTTCTGCATAGGCCTCCCGGAACTCATCCCCGTAGAGGTCGGTGAAGTGGGGGACCTTCTTGGGGTCGAACAGCGACCACTGCCAGTCCTGTTCCACCCGCTCCATGAACAGGTCGGGAACCCAGTTGGCCAGATTGAGATTGTGGGCCCGGCGGTTGTGGTCGCCGGTGTTCTCCTTGAGTTCCAAGAAGTCCTCGATGTCGGCGTGCCAGGTCTCCAGGTAGACGCAGGCCGCGCCCTTGCGCTTGCCCCCCTGGTTGACGGCGGCCACCGAGCTGTCCAGGGTCTTTAGCCACGGCACGATGCCGTTGGACAGGCCGTTGGTGCCCTTGATGAGCGATCCCTTGGAGCGGATGCGGTGCCAGGCCACGCCGATGCCGCCGGCGAATTTCGAGAGCCGGGCGATGTCGGTGTAGCGCTGGTAGATGCCCTCGAGGCTGTCGGTGGGGGAGTCGAGCAGGTAACACGACGACATCTGGGGATGGGCGGTACCGGAGTTGAACAGGGTCGGGCTCGAGGGCAGGTAGGCCAGCGAGCTCATCAAGTCGTAGAAGGCGATGGCCTCATCGGCGTCGGCCGACAGGCCGCAGGCCACCCGCAAGAAGAAGTACTGGGGGGTCTCGATCACCTGGCGGGTGTCGGGGTGGCGCAGCAAGTAGCGGTCGTACACCGTGCGCAGGCCGAAGAACTCGAAGTTTCGGTCGCGCAGCGAGCTGATGGAGGCATTCAGCGCGGGGGCGTATTTCTCGGCGAAGTCAGCGGTCTCATCGCTGATCAGGCCCAGGCTGTGGCCGGTTTTGATCGACTCGGTGAACCAGGGGATGTTCTGGTTGCGGACTTCTTTGTCGATGCAGGTGGACAGGAGCCGGGCGGCCAGCTTGGAGTAGTTGGGCTCGGTGACGATGAGCCCGGCCGCGGTGCGGATGGACAGCTCGTCGAGCTCTCGGGTGGTGGCCCCGTCGGCCAGGGCGGAGATGGTCCGGGTGGCCACCCGCATTGGGTCGACTCCCACCAGCCCCTCGCCACAGCGGGCAACTGCGTTGACGATCTTGTTGACGTCTACCGGTTCCAACTCGCCGTTGCGCTTGCGCACTCGCATCCCAGTGTCGGCGGTTGCATGCTCTCCGTTCTGGACGGCATCGGCCCCGTTGGTGCCTACTGCGGCCAGTGGCTCCTGTATGAGTGTCATCAGTCCCCCCTGCGGACGAGGCTTGGATGCTGCAAGCGCGAAGTTCTCAAAGTGTAATTACAAAGGGGAAACTTCATCAATGAACTTCTTTAGCGCGACGCTCTGACCAGGGGTTTCGCGCTCAAGGAATTTCTCAGGGTGCTCCAGAAGGCTCTTTGGCGCGCGCGTCCGCGCGCGCGGATTAGGCCTCTCGAACGGTCAATTCGGTGGCTTTGAGGGCGGCCCAGCACCTCGACCCGGCGCTCAGGCCGAGTTCTTTGGCGGCTTGGGGCGTGACCCATACGTGGCAGGGCGCCGGTGCCCCTAACAGCACCCGTACGCGGTCGCTCTCGGGCTGGATACGGGCCACCTCGGCCTGCCAGGTGTTGCGGGCGCTGGTGTGGGGCTGGGCCGTTGACAGAGTGACGGCGGCGGGGGAGAAGGTGACCAGTACTGGTCCGGTCATGGGCGTGGCCGTGGTGAGGGCGAGCCCGCAGTCAAGGGCCACTTGGGTGCCGGCGGCATGCCCGGTGAGCAGGTTGATGTCTAAGAGTCCGGCAGTCCACGGAGTTCGGGGGTCGGCAGTCACCTCCTCGGGGGTGCCGGCTTGCACAATCTGTCCCTGCTCCATGACGAGGAGTTGGTCGGCCAGCACCCGGGTCTCCACCGGGTCGTGAGTGATCAGCACTCGGGTGGCGGGAATGTCGGCCAACAGGTGGCGAACGTCGGTGCGGGTCTCGGCGTCGAGGGAGGCCAGGGATTCGTCGAGCAGCAGCACGTCGGGCTGGCAGGCTGCCGCCCGAGCCAAACCCACCCGCTGGGCCTGACCGCCGGAGAGCTGGGCGGGACGCAGGTGGGCCAAGTCGGCCAGCCCCAGTTTTTGGAGCCACCCCTCTGCTAGCTGGCGGGCCGGTCGGGTGGCCATACCCGAGCACCGAGGGCCGAACGCCACATTGTCCACCACGCTGAGGTGGGGAAACAGCAGGTTGTGCTGGCTGTGCAAGGCGATGGGGCGGCGGTCGGAGGGCACCCAGATGCCTTGAGCAGGATTGTCGACCACTTGACCAGCCAGCGCGATCTTGCCCTGTTGCAAGGGGATCAGCCCGGCCAGCACATGGATGAGGGTGGTCTTGCCTGCACCGTTGGGACCGACGATGGCGGTGCAGCTTCCTTGGGGGGCGTCGAACACGGCTTGGATGGTGAAGCCTCCGGTGGCGGCGTGGATTTCGGCTTGGATGCTCATGACGGAGACGTCTTTGTGGAGTCATCGGGTTGGCGGGTGCGGGGGGCGATCCAGCGGTGGCGCAGGCCGATGAGCACGAGCAGCGACACCCCGATCAGCAGCACCGACATGGCAATAGCTGCCTCGGGCTGTCCGGCCTCGTTGGCCTGGGCGATGGCCAGAGGCAGCGTGCGGGTGCGCCCCGGGTGGTTGCCGGCGAAGGTAATGGTGGCCCCGAACTCGCCCAGAGCCCGGGCCCACGACAGAGTGGCCCCTGCGGCCAGCGACGGGGCCAGCAGCGGCAGGGTGATCCGACGAAAAACGGTCCAGCGGCGGGCGCCCAAGGTGGCCGCCGCCGACTCCAGGCGGGAGTCGAGTTGGCGCAGGCCGGCCTCGGCGGTGATCACGAAGAACGGCATCGACACGAAAGCGGCGGCGATCACCGCGCCCGCGGTGGTGCCGATGAGGGTGTCCAGGCCGAACCAATTGTGCAGCGCCCGGCCAACGAGCCCCCGGCGACCGAGGGCGAAGAACAGGGCGATGCCTCCTACTACGGGAGGCAGCACCATGGGCAGCAATACCACGGCCCGGACCAATGCCCGCCCCCGGAACGAAAGCCGCGCCAGCACCCAGGCCAGAGGCAGCCCCAGCACCACCGACACTGCCGCGGCCAGAAGCGACACCACCACCGACACTCGGAGGGCCTCCAAGGTGGCGGTTTCGCCCAGGGTTGTGCCCAGCGACGACCACGGAGTCCGCTGCAACAGGCCCACCAGGGGCAGGGCAAGAATGGCCACTGCAATGACGGCCATAACCAGAACCGCAATCGACGGCCGGCGGTTCGGTTCTTTAGAAGTGGCACGGCCGGTCATGGGGTATCGAATCCGTGGCTCCAGAGGATGCGCTGGCCGTCGGGCCCGAGGACGAAGTCCACGAAATCGGCGGCCACGGCCCGATCGCTGACCGCGGCCACTGGGTAGTCGTTGAACCTGATTTGGGGGCCTAGGGGCACGGATGCCACTTTGCTGCCGCCTGCCGCCACGTCGGTGGCATACACCAGACCCGCGTCGGCCTCGCCCAGCGTCACCTTGGTGAGCACGGCCCGCACACTTGTCTCCTCGGTGTCGGGGTCGACGTCTACCCCGGCGTCCGAAAGCACGGCCCGGGCGAGGGCACCACAGGGCACCTCGGGGGCGCATGCTGCCAAAACCAAGTCGTCATCGGACAGGTCTTCCAGTTCAGTGACGTTGCCGGGATTGTCGACCGGCACCACCAATGCCAGTCGGTTGCGGACGAACAAGACAGGAGGTGCGGCAGTACGCCCCTCGGCCTCAACCCGGCTCATGGTGGCGGCGTTGGCCGATGCGAACACGTCGGCCCGGGCGCCGGCGCTGATCTGGGCGGCCAGCCGGGCACTGCCCGCGAAGTTGAGCTTCACGTCGACGTCGGGGTTGGCGGCCTCGTACTCGTCGGCCAAGTCCTCGAACGCCTCCGCCAGCGACGCCGCCGCGTACACCGTCACCGTGGTCTCGCCTCCACCCCCGCATCCTGTCACCAACCAGGCAAGAACCCCGGCCAGTACCCCGAGAGTTCGTGGCTGCACGGCACGTCGCTTCGTCAGGCCGCGGTCTCGGTTTCCAGCTCCGCGGTCACCGACAGCTCCGAGCCCACCGCAGTGAGCAGTTCCTGGCATCGCCCGGCGTCGGCGACGTCGTCGGCCACCTGCTCCAAGATGGCCAGCCGCTCGGCGGTGTCGGTGATAGTGGCGGTGGTGACCGCGGTGGCCAGGCGCACCTTGGCGTCGCTCTTGATGCGGCGGATCTCCCGCAGGGCGTCGGCCGCCACTGCCGCGGCCTCGGGGTTCACATCGCCGGCCGCACCCCGCAGTTCGGCCCCGACGGGCCAGGGGGAGCGGTGGACCGAGCCCTCCTGCCACCACGACCACACTTCTTCGGTCACATAGGGAAGGAACGGGGCGAACAGCTTGAGGTAGGCGGTGAGGGCCGTCTCCAGGGTGTAGCGGGCCGACTCGCCCGCCGCTCCGCCCCGGCCGCCGTAGGCCCGGTTCTTGACCAGCTCCAGGTAGTCGTCGGTGAACGACCAGAACGACGTCTCGGTACTCTCCAGGGCTCGGGCATAGTCGCCCTTGTCGAAGGCGACAGTGGCGTCGTCGATCAGGTTGGCCAGGTGAGAGAGCAGGGCCCGGTCGAGGGTCTCGGTGGCCTGGGCATTGGTGGCGGGCTCTTGGCCCAGCACGAATCGGCTGGCGTTGAGGATCTTCACCGCCAAGCGCCGGCCCACCTTCATCTGGCCCTCCTCGAAGGCGGTGTCGGTGCCGGGCCGTCCCGACGAGGCCCAGTAGCGCAACGCGTCGGCCCCGAAGGCCTCCAGGGTGTCCATGGGGGTGACCACATTGCCCTTCGACTTGGACATCTTCTTGCGATCTGGGTCGAGCACCCATCCTGAGATGGCCGCGGTGGACCACGGCAGCCCGTCGTGTTCGAAGTGGGCCCGGGTCACGGTGGCGAACAGCCAGGTGCGGATGATCTCGTGGGCCTGGGGGCGCAGGTCCATGGGAAAGGTGCGCTCGAACAGGTCGGGGTCGTCCTCCCAGTAGCAGGCGATCTGGGGGCTGAGGGAGGAGGTGGCCCAGGTGTCCATCACATCGGGGTCGGCGGCAAAGCCGCCGGGCTGGTCCCGCTGATCTTCGGTGTAACCCGGAGGTGTGTCGGAGGAGGGATCGATGGGGAGTCTGGCCTCGTCGGCGGCGATGGGGTGGTGGTAGTCGGGATGGCCGTCGGCATCGAGCGGGTACCAGATTGGGAAGGGAACGCCGAAGAATCGTTGGCGGCTGATGAGCCAGTCGCCGTTCAATCCGCCCACCCAGTTCTCATAGCGGACCCGCATGTGCTCGGGCACCCAGTTCAGCTCCCGGCCCCGCTGGATGAGGGCGTCGCGCAGGGTTTGGTCGCGTCCTCCGTTGCGGATATACCACTGGCGGGACGTGACGATCTCGAGGGGGCGCTGGCCCTTCTCGAAGAACTTCACCGGGTGGGTGATGGGCTGGGGCTCGCCGATCAGCTCGCCTGACTCGGTGAGGAGCTCGACCATGCGCTGCTGGGCGCCGTGGATGGTGCGCCCGGCGATCTCGGCATAGGGGGCGGGGTCGACGCCGTCGGGAGCATCGGCCACGATGCGGCCGCCTCGGTCGACGATGGCCCGCACCGGCAGGTCCAACTCCCGCCACCAAGTCACGTCGGTGGTGTCGCCGAAGGTGCAGATCATGGCCGTGCCGGTGCCCTTTTCGGGATCGGCCAGCTCGTGGGCCACCATGGGGACCGACGCCTTGAACAGCGGGGTGATGATGGTCTGGCCAAATAGGGGCTGGTAGCGCTGGTCGTCGGGGTGGGCCACCACGGCCACGCACGCGGCCAGCAGTTCCGGCCGGGTGGTATCGATCAGCAGGTCGCTTCCGTCGGGGCGCTTGAAGGCCAGGCGGTGGTAGGCGCCGGGACGCTCCCGGTCTTCCAATTCGGCTTGGGCCACCGCGGTGCGAAAGGTCACGTCCCAAAGGCTGGGGGCCTCGCTTTGGTAGGCCTCGCCCCGGGCCAGGTTGCGCAGGAAAGCCCGCTGGGAGGCTCGCCGGCTGCGCTCATCGATGGTGGCGTAAGTGAGGGTCCAGTCAATGGACAGGCCCAGACGGCGCCAGAGATCCTCGAAGGCCTGCTCGTCGGTGGCGGTGAGCTGTTCGCACAGCTCGACGAAATTGCGCCGGGAAATGGGGAGCTGGTCTTTGCCGGGGTCGTCGGGGGGCTGGAAGTCGGGGTCGTAGGGAAGGGAGGGGTCGCAGCGCACGCCGAAGTAGTTCTGCACCCGGCGCTCGGTGGGCAGGCCGTTGTCGTCCCAGCCCATGGGGTAGTACACCTGCTTGCCTTGCATGCGGCGGTAGCGGGCGAGGGTGTCGGTGTGGGTGTAGCTGAAGATGTGACCCACGTGGAGGCTGCCGCTGACCGTGGGGGGCGGGGTGTCGATGGAATAGACCTGGTCGCGGGTCGCGGTGCGGTCGAACCTATACGTGCCGTTGGCTTCCCAGATTTCGTCCCACTTGGCTTCGAGGCCCTCGAGCGCGGGCTTCTCGGGGACGTTGCGGGCGGTCATCGCCTGGTCATCGTACTGCTGTATTGGTGGCGGGTTGCAGTCGTTACGCGTGGGGTCGTTGGCACCACCCTTCTAGTTTTGGGACTCACATGGCGATGTGAGGTGCTGGGCGATCAGCGCGGCGACCTTCGCGTTGTTGACCACCAGCTCTTTGTTCGCTTCTAGGCTCTCGCCGTCGGTTGCATCGACGAGCCATTGCAGTAGGAATGGGGTGAGTTCTTTGCCGCTGATGCCCTCAGCATCGGCGTGAACGCACGCTTGGGCGATTGCCGCCTCGATGCGGTTGGTGGGGATCGCGGCGTGTTGTGGGATGGGGTTCGCGATCACGGCACCGCAGGCTGGGTAAAGGCTCCAGTGGGTGTGAAGGTAGCCGCCGATGGCTTCGGGACTGTCCAATTGGAGATTGACCTCATGGGGACTGTCGATGCTGTAGAAGGACGGGAGCGTCGTCGTCTGGTAGCCGACGATCGGGACACCACGGGTCTCTAGGTACTCGGTGGTCTTGGCGACATCGAGGATCGACTTGAAGCCTGCGGACACAACGGCCACGGGGGTGCGGGCGAGCTCTTCGAGGTCGCCGCTGATGTCAAAGGTGAATTGCGCGCCGCGGTGGACGCCGCCGATCCCACCCGTGGCGAAGATCTTGATACCGGCGAGAGCGGCGAGCTTCATCGTTACTGCGACGGTGGTGCCGCCAGTTTGACCAAGGTAGAACGACGCGGCGAGATTCTGGTTGCCGATCTTGACGAGCTCCGGGCCGGGCTGGCCGAGCCGGTCAAGCTCCTCGTCAGTGAGTCCGATGCGGGCGACGCCGTCGACGACCGCGATCGTGGCTGGGGTTGCGCCGTTGGCGCGAACGGCTGCTTCCACGCGGCGGGCGGTCTCGACGTTGTCAGGTGCGGGCATTCCGTGGGTGATGATGGTGGACTCGAGAGCAACGATCGCTTCCTGGTTGGCTGCCGCGGCGGCGACTTCGTCGCTGAGCACGATGTGGGTTGTGTGCTGCGAGTTCAATTCATCTCCTGGGGACTTCCGGCCTACTGGGGGCCGGGGGTGAGTTCGCTTGCGATGGCTGCGGCTTGCTCGGTGGCAAGCTCGACGAGTTTGTCGGGGCCGATGAGGTCGCAGAATCCCTTAACGAGTGCTGCGGTGAACGCGTCACCGGCGCCGGTCGTGCTGAGCGCGCGAATCTGTGGCGCCGAGAGGAATCCGCCGCAGCCTTCTTGGTCGGCCCAGACGACACCGTCGGGTCCGAGCGTCACGTAGACGGTGGCGACACCAGCGTCAAGGAGCCACTGCGCAGCTCTGCGAGCTGTCTCGGTGTTGTGAATGTCGATCCCGGTGAGCGCGGTCGCCTCAGCGCGGTTTGGCTTCAGCGTGTGGACGCGATCCAGATAGGGCCGAATCCGGGGTGCCTTGGCGACCGAGGTTGTGTCGACGAACACGGTAGGGGAGAGGCTGGTGATCTCATCGAGGGCCTCGTCACCGACGTTGCAGTCCACAACCACAACCCGGGCGTGGCGCAAGAGTTCCGTGCGCGCGGCGATGGCTTTGCGGTCCACGACTGCGGTGATGGCCATGTCGTTGACGGCCATGAGGGGCTCGCCGTTCGCGTCAACGATCGACAGGTAGGTGGCCGTCGGGTGCTGGGAGGTCCACAGCACCGACGAGAGATCAACACCGCTTTTTGCAGTGCGTTCGTAGATGAGTTGGCCGTGGTCGTCCTCTCCGAGGGCGGTTACCAGGTGGGTTTGGAGTCCGGTCGAGGCCAGATTCGCGGCGATGTTGCGGGCGACGCCACCAGCCGAGATCGCGACGGCACCAGGATTCGATTCGTTTGGCAATGGTGGCGTGGAGCATCGGCCCTCGATGTCGACGTTCGCTCCGCCAATTACGACAACATAGGGCTCGTCGGCCACGACGTTGCCGCGCCCCCTTGCCTTGCCTTGAGCCGTGAGGTTGCTGATGTGGGTGGCGACCGATGAGCGGGTGATGCCGACACTGTAATGCGGGGCATAATTGGCCAGAGGCTGAGGGAGGGTCCATGGCGATGAGCATTCCGGTCGTAGACCTGAGTGGCCCTCGCGACGCGGTCGTACGCCAGATCGATGACGCCGCAGCGAACGTTGGGTTTTTCGCCATTGTTGGCCATGGCGTCGACGGCCACACGATCGACACCGCTTGGAATGAGATCGTTGCGTTCTTCGGTCAATCTCACGACGTCAAGATGACTGCGCATCACCCAACGGATGCGAACCATCCCTATGGCTACCACCCGCCCCAACAAGAGACCCTCGCGGCATCTCTGGGGCAGGCGACACCCCCGGACCTCAAAGAGACCTTCAACGTGGCACCCCCCAAACACCACCCTGATCCCACTGGCGCGTTCGGGGGCAACGATCGACTCTGGCCGTCGCACCCAGCCATGCTTCGTCCGGCCTGGGAGGCGTACTACGACGCGATGGAGAACCTCGCCGGGCGCATCCTTCAACTGATGGCCGAAGCCCTCCACCTGCCGACAATGCACTTCGAACCATCGATTGACCAACACCTGGCCGCGCTGCGCGGCATTCACTACCCGCCTGTCACCCAGCCCGCGGAGGAGGGACAGCTGCGAGCAGGTGTTCACACTGACTACGGGACCCTCACAATCTTGTTGCCGGGTGAGGGCACTGGAGGACTCGAAGTTGAACACGTCGAAGGCCACTGGGTCCCGGTCGAGCCAATCGACGGCTGCTTCGTGATCAACACTGGCGACCTCCTCGCGCAATGGACCAACGATCGATGGCGCTCTACTCGTCATCGCGTGGCTCTCCCTGCAACCGAGCGGGCACGGCACGAACACCGCTATGCGATTGCGTTCTTCCATCTGCCGAACTGGCACACCGAGGTGACGCCAATCGAAACCTGCGTCAGTGCAGCCAACCCGGCCAGGTATGGCACCGTGGAAGCCGGGCCGTGGCTTCAGGCAAAGTTCAATTCTGCGTACGGGGGTAAGCCCTCAGCTTGATGTGGCGGGGTTATGGGCGTAGTGGTGAGGGTCTTGGCCTCTAACTAGGCGGATGTCGAGGCGGGGGTCGAAGTTGCCGATGGTTTTGGTCTCACCGTGCCAGATGTCTTCGCAGTGGGAGCTGGCGTAGTGGACGGCGATGGCGCGGCGGAGGTTCTCGGTGCGGTTGTAGCTGGAGCCGTGGACGAGCAGGGGATCGTCGTGTCAGTCCCATGCCACTTGGAGTTCGGTGGGGCCGCGGAAAGTGATGTTGGGGAAGTAGTTGAGCCTTTGGTCATCCACTAGGCGCAGCGTCGGTATCCTCTCAGCCAGCGCTTCGATGACCAGCTGGGTCTCGAATTTCGCGAACTTGGCCCCCAGGCAGTAGTGGACGCCTTTGCCGAAGGAGATGTGGCGGTTGGCGTTGTGGCGGTGGATGTTGAAGTCGTCGGGGGCGGTCCAAATGTCGCCTTGGCGGTTAGCCGACGCGAAGTTCATGAAGATAGAGGTGCCGGCGGGGACGTTATGGCCGCCGATTTCGGTGTCATGGGTGGTGATGCGACGCCAGGAGATCTGGCTGGAGTTGTAGCGGAGCACTTCCTCGATGACGTTAGGGATGAGCGACGGGTCGGAGCAGACCTCGGCCCAGACATCTCTGCGGGGAAGCAGGCATAGCAGGGAATTGCAGATCAGCGCAGTGACTGCTTCGTGGCCGGCAAACGACAGGCCGTAGACCACTGACTCCACCTCCCGGTAGGACATGTCGCCGGGGTTGGCCTCGTGGGCGTCGATGAGCTCGGAGGCGAAGTCGTCGCCCCGGTTGTCCCGTTTGGAGGCGGTGAATTCGCGGCAGTAGCGCCAGTAGGCCAGCATCTGCTCGGCGATTTCGGATTGCTCGGCGGGTGTGGGATTTCCCCAGGAGAAGGCTTTGCGGTCGCCGCACCACTGCTTGAGGGTCTCGTCGTCGCCTTCGGGGAAGCCGATGAAGCGGAAGACCGTCTCGCCGGGCAGGGGGAAGGCGAACGCGTCGACGAATTCGGCGGGTGGCCCGGCTTCGAGCATGGTGTCGATGAGCTCGTGGCTGCGGCGGCGGATGTAGGGCTCAAGAGTTTTGATCCGCTTGTTGGAGAATCCGGCTCGGGTGTACACCCGGATGCGGCCGTGGTCGGGCTCGGAGCGGTTGGACATGACCGCCACTGGGTCGAAGTCCTCGGCTGAGAGGATGGCTTGGGCCTCGGGGGCGAGGGGGAAGACCGGGTCCTGCACGTTCACCGATGCGAACGTCTCGTGGTCGGTGAAGATCCGCTCAATGTCCTCCATACGGGTCACCACCAGATAGCCGAGGGACTCGGCGTAGAACACGCCGTGCTCGTCTCGGAGCGCAGCGGCGATGGCGTAGGGCTCGTTGAGATATTCGGGGTTGAGTGGGCTCCAGGTGGCATGGAGGGGACAGCCTGACGGTGGCGGGGGCACGTCGGTGCGCTGCTGGTGGTAACTGCGCTTTTCGCCGTCAGACATGGCCGAGCCTTCTGCGTGCCTTTAGTCGAAGCCCAGCTCGAACGAGCCGAGCGGGCCGAAGTCGAAGCGGAACTCGTCGCCGGGGCGGATGTCGATGGGGCGGGTGAATGAGCCGGCCAAGATGGTCTGGCCGGCTTCGAGGGCGAGACCTTGTTCGGTGTAGCGGCGGGCCAGCCAGGCGATGCCCGCCGCGGGGTGGTCGAGCACGCCAGCAGCGATCCCCGTCTCCTCGATGACGTCGTTTCGGTAGCCCAATGCGCCGACCCACCGCAGGTCGATCTCCCGGGGGCCCACGGGGGTCGCCCCGCAGACGATGCCGGCGTCGGCGGCGTTGTCGGAGATGGTGTCGATCACAGTGCGGGTGCGGCCGGTTTCGGGGTCGGTGCGATAGGAGCGGGCGGCAAGGAGCTCGACCGCAGGGCACACGTGGTCGGTGGCGTCGAGCACTTCTTCAACCGACAGGTTGTTCCCGGCGAGATCGGCTGCCAGCACGAAGGCGAGCTCGATCTCCAGTTTGGGATCGCAAAAGCGGGAGGCCCGAATCGTGGAGTCGGGTTTGAAGACCATGTCTCGGGTCAAGAACCCCGAGTCGGGGGTGGTGATGTTCATGGCCGTCTGCATGGCCCGTGACGTGAGCCCTATCTTGTGGCCTACCAACTGCTCGCCCCGTTGGATTTTGCGCTGGAGCCATGCTGCTTGCACCAGGTAGGCCTCGTCGATGGTCATGTCGGGGTAGACCGAGGTTGTCTGGCGAACCTGGGTGGCGGTGGCCTCGGCTTCGTCGAGCAGCGCGGCCTCGGCCTCAATCTGCTGGGAGGTGAGTGGAGCAGAGCTAGTCATGAGGCAGCCTTCTCAACGTCATCCACGGTCGCTTCCAGTTGCGCCAAGTCGTGAAGCTCAACCAGCAGACGCCTGAGGCGCTCAGAGCCGAACTCGGCCTCGATGGCGTTGTACCGCCGCTCCGACTCGGGGGCGATGGTGTTGACCAACGCAGCACCCTCTGAACTGAGGGTGATGAGAGACCGGCGCTGGTCCGAGCGGTGGGGGCGACGATTGATCAGCCCGTCGTGTTCCAGCTTGGCCAAGATCCGGGACAGGCTGGGGGCCAACAGGATGGCCCGCTCGGCCAGCTCACTGACCTCGAGCGGCTCGGAAGCGGCGATCAAGGCGCGGAGTACTCGCCACTGCTGTTCGGTCAGGCCGTAGTCGGCCAGCATGGGTCGGAACAGTCGCATGGTGGCTTCCCGGGCCCGAAGCAGCGTGATAGGAAGCGACTCCGAGAACGCCCGCATAGGGGGTGGGGTTGGATCGGGCATCGATGAGAGGCGGTTCATTGGGGAGGGGGAGAGCTGAAGGCCGCGTTGGGCGATCCGGGCGGAAATTCGTCGGCGATGGTGTTGCGCAGCGTTCCGATCTCGGGGGCGCACACCTCGACCACATCACCGGGTTCTAGCCACACCGGCGGATCGAAACGGGCGCCGGCGCCGGTCGGGGTTCCGGTGAAGATCACATCGCCGGGGCGCAGGGTGGTAAAGGTGGACAGATAGTGGATCTGGTAGGCGATGGAGTACTTCATCGTGGCGGTTGTGCCATCTTGGCGCAGTTCCCCGTTGACCCTGGTGGTGAGGTGGAGCCATTCGAGATCTCCGATCTCGTCGATGGGCACTAGCCAAGGGCCGAGCGCCCCTGAAGACTCCCAGTTTTTGCCTTGGGTGACGTTGAACTTGGCATGGCGTACCCAATCTCGGATCGTGCCCTCGTTGCCCAGGCTGAGCCCGGCGATGTGATTGCGTGCCTCGGAAAGGGGGATTCGCCGGCCGTCCTTGCCGATGACCACCACGATCTCCCCTTCGTAGTCGAGTTGCGGGCTTTCCGGGGGGCGGACCAGCGGACGTTGGTGTCCGGTGAAGGAGTCGGGGAACCGAACGAAGACCGACGGGTAGGCGGCATCGGTCCGGTCGGCGTACTCCGCGGCCCGCCCGCTGTAGTTCACGCCGATGCAGAAGATCTTTCCCGGCCAGGGAATGAGCCGTTCAAAAGTGATCTCCTCCGCGGGGTGGTCTCCGGTGTCACCAGCGTGGGATCGGGCCTCGTCGATCCGATCGACGGCGATCAGCTCTTGAAGATCGGCAACGTCGGTCATCCGGCGACCAAGATCGACAACCCCTTCGGTGCCTATCACGCCAAAAGTGGCCTTGTCGTTGATCGAATAAGACAGGAGACGGGTCATCAGACTCCGTTCGAGAGAGGTGATCGGCCGGCAACGGCCGAGATGGTGAACATGTTAATCATCTGGTTAGGATTGGGACAATCCCTGATGTCGGCCCTGGAGAACCGTTCTTGCCCCACATCACTGTCGAGCATTCTGAGAATTTGGCCGAGCACCACGACATCGACGCGTTGGTTGCCGCGATACACACCGCCGCGCTCGATCATGGGCTTCCAGAGTTGGCTGCCCTGCGGACCCGAGCGGTGTCGCGTCGGCATTACCGAATCGCTTCTGGCGATCCTCTATTCGGGTTCGTGGCCATTGACTGTCGGATCGCGCCGGGGCGCGACGCGGCAGCCAAACACTCTTTCCTCGAGCAGGTGCTCGACGCGGCGGAGGCCCAGCTGGAATCCGAGGGCAGTTCCTTACATATCGCCTGGTCGATGGAGATCACCGAGGTCAACCCTGAGTTCCGGATCAACCGCAACCGGGTCCGAGACGCCCTAGGGCAAAGCTGATGGCCGCTGCTACCCACACGCTTGAAGAGAACCTCAAGGCGGCTAACCAGCACTTGGCCCGCTTTGCCTATGCGCCGCTGCCCCACCTAATCGGGGCCGACACTCCGCTCTCGGACTCGGGCGAGACTTTCGCCAACGCCTCTCCGATCGACGGCGAGCACCTCGCCGACGTGGCTTCGGGAAACGCCGCCGACATTGACGCCGCGGCTCGGGCCGCCGACAAGGCCTTTGGCGCATGGAGCGCAACCCCGGGCACCGAGCGCAAACAGATCCTCCATCGAATTGCCGACTTGATCGTCGAGCGAGCCCACCAGATCGCGGTGACCGAGTGTGTGGACACCGGGCAGGCCATCCGCTTCATGTCCTCAGCGGCGCTACGTGGCGCAGAGAACTTCCGGTTCTTTGCCGATCAGGCTCCTGGCGCGGCCGACGGGAAGTCGCTGCCGTCGGCTGATCACGCCAACTACACCACCCGTCATCCCATCGGGCCGGTCGGTGTGATCACTCCCTGGAACACCCCCCTTATGCTCTCGACTTGGAAGATCGCCCCCGCGCTGGCCGCCGGCTGCACCGTGGTGCACAAGCCCGCTGAGTGGAGCCCGCTCACCGCGCAGCTGCTGGCTGAGGCCGCACTCGAAGCCGGGCTGCCCCCGGGCGTCCTAAACGTCGTCCACGGGCTGGGGGAGACCGCGGGCAAGAGCCTCACCGAGCACCCGGCCATCAAGGCCATCGCCTTTGTGGGCGAATCGGCCACCGGCTCGCTCATCCAGGCTCAGGGGGCGCCCACCCTCAAGCGGGTGCATTTCGAGCTGGGGGGCAAGAATCCGGTGATCGTTTTCGACGACGCCGAGATGGAGCGGGCCCTGGACGCGGTGATCTTCATGATCTACAGCCTCAACGGAGAGCGCTGTACGAGCTCGTCGCGGGTGTTGATCCAAGAGTCGATCTACGACCAGTTCACCTCTCGAATCGCCGACAAGATGGCCACGGTGCCTGTGGGTCATCCGCTCGATCCGAGTTCGGTGATCGGCCCCCTCATCCATCCCCGCCATCTCGACAAAGTGTGCAGCTATGCAGACATAGCCGCTGCTGAGGGAGCCAATGTCGTCCAGGGTCGTGGCTGGCCCGACGCCCCGCCCGAGGGCAACTGGGTGGCGCCAATGCTGTTCACCGGTGCCAGCTCTGACATGCGCATCGCCCAAGAGGAAATCTTCGGCCCGGTGCTCACCGCCATTCCGTTCTCCGACGAGGCCGATGCGGTGAAGATTGCCAACGACGTTCCCTACGGGCTAGCCGCCTACTTGTGGACTGGGGATGTCGGCCGAGCCCATCGAGTGGCCAGGGCGCTGGATGCGGGCATGATCTGGGTGAACTCGCAGAACGTCCGCCATCTCCCCACCCCGTTCGGGGGGACCAAGGCTTCGGGGATCGGCCGCGACGGCGGCGACTGGAGCTTCGACTTCTACATGGAGACCAAGAACA
>JAPOVT010000016.1 GCA_026708015.1 bacterium | reverse complement strand
CGGCGGGCGAGCACATCGCGGCCGCTCTGGTGCGCTGCAACCCGGCGTGGGCCAGTCAGCCCGGCGAGAACGCCGTGGAGCCGATGCCGGCTCGATTAGCCCGACGTGTTACGGGCGCGGTGCCGCTCGGCTATCTGCCTCCAGCGCCCGGAGAAATACCCGGAGGTATACAAGAACGAAATCCCGGGCACCACACCACCAATGGTGCGAAACCGGGCGAACCCCTGCTCGGTGATGAGTTCGATGACACCAAACGGAATGAGGGCGGCGCAGAGCACGGCCATGCCGATGTTGACCGCCGGGCTGGTCTCCCAGCTGGTCTGGGTTGCCGCCGCTGGTTCTTCCGCCGGTGGTTGTTCGCAGGGTTCTTCGTGAACAACTGCCATGCGGCCATTGTAGCTGCCAGCCGGCGGCTGAATTAATCGCGGCGGCGGCCCTTTGACAGTTACTCGTTGGGCCGCCGCCGCGGGGCCGAGCCTACCAGCGCAGCTTTGCGGCTGTTGCCCGACGTTCCTTTGTTGCTGTAGCTTCCCCACCAACACACAAGGGCCGTGGGGTCGTTCCCGCGAGCCAGACAAGTTGCGATGGCCGGGTTTTTGCTTGGCCTCCTTCGTGTCTGGCCGCGGCCTTTGTGTGTTTGAAGACTCGACCGCACGAAGAAGGTTGGGGTGAACAAGACCAGGCAGGTTCCGGTGTATGGCTATGTCACCGGGCGGGTTCGGGTTGCGCCGTTCACTGAGACCTACACCTATAAGCGGCCGTGCCAGACCGTCATTATCAGCGGCCAGGTCGGCACCTATTGCCCGCCATCGGAGACTAGAACCCGTGCGGTGTACAACTACAAGAGGGTAACCAAAAAATCGGCCCTGCGCGTTTTTGTGGGATACGTGGTTACTGGCACTGGTTGGGGGTCATGTCATCAACAGACTGATTCTCCCAGGCGACGTGGTGGCCATTCTCGATCCCTGGAAGCCCTGGCGCTCAGCGTGGCCTTTCCCGCTTTCCTGGTCCAGAGTGCCTACGCCTCGATCACGCGGGCATTCTCCTGCCGCGCGACGAAACGGGACCACAGCTGCATGGGCACCAGTCCCGCGACCCCAACAACAACTACTAACAGGAATCTAAACCAATCATGATCCATGTCAGGCAGGTACTCCGTGGCAGCACCCCATTGAACAACCCACCATATGCTGCCGAAGATACCGCTTCGGCCTCTGCTCAGGGACACCTACTGGGCCGCTGGCATAAAGGGCGGCAGCGTTTCACCGAAGTGCGGAAAACGAGGATCGTGAAAGGCGACCCCGAATGGGGCGAGATGCCCTTCCTTGGTGGCATAGGTGGCGCTATAGGCGCTCCGGCAATCCAACAAATGTCAGAGTCACACCGACCGTACGGGCAGTATGCGGCCATTTTTGTGCTTAATCTCTTGGTGGCGGGCATAGCCGCAGGCGTTTTATGCAGCTGGTTGCTTGCCGCGAGGAAGCTGCGTCGGTGGGAAGCCCTAGGTGGACTGCGCCGCGAGCCGTCCCCCCCCCATCTCTGGTCTTGGCTAGTCGTTTTCGAGCAGATCGAGGTCGAAGCCGTAGAGGGCGGCGCAGTTGTCCCGCACGATCATCTGCTGCTCGTCGGCGGGCACATCGGCCAGGGTCTCGGCCACCACTTCTCGGGACCGGGGGAAGGTGGACTCGGTGTGGGGGTAGTCGGAGCCCCACATGAGCGTGTGGGCGCCAAAGGTGTCCCGTACCCTCACGCCCACCGCGTCCTCCTGGAAGCTCACGAAGCAATTGGAGCTGAAGTAGTGGCTGGGGCGGGCGTCGGGATCGGCGAAGCGGTGCCAGTCGCCCCGCAGCGGCCGGTCGGTGTAGCAGTAGTCCATCTGGAACAGCCAGAACGGGATCCAGCCCACCTCGTGCTCCACCGATCCCGCCTTGAGCTTGGGATGGCGCTCGAACACCCCCGAGAAGATCATCTCGCCCAGCGACTTCCGCACGAAGTGGTCTTGCAGGTAAAACGCCGCCTCCGACACCGCCCTCACATCGTTCTTTGTCTGGCCGCTGGCGCTGGCTAGGTGCCGACCGGTGGCCACGTGCATGGACAGGGGGATGTCGAGGTCGACCGCGGCCGACCAGAACGGCTCATAGCGGGGGTTGTCGTAGCCCTGGCCCGCGGGGGGCATCACGCTGATCATCACTCCCGACAGTCCCATGTTGCGGCACCGGGTCATCTCGGCGATGGCCTCGTCGATGTCGTCCACGTTTATGAGGGCGATGCCCTTCAGTCGCTGGGGGTCGTAGGCACAGAAGTCGGCGATGAAGTCGTTGTAGGCGGCCATGGTGACCGAGCACAGCTCAGAGTCAGGGATGGAGTAAGCCAGCAGCGCCTCGCTGGGGTAGATCACTGAGGCGGCCACCCCGTCGGTGCGGTTGTCGGCGATGAACTTCTCCGGGTCGTAGGCCCCGGGACGCACCTCGTCGAACGACGCCTCGATGCGGAGCTTGGCGGGGTCTTGGTCGAACCGGTTGCCGGCTTGAAAGCCCAGGAACGACATGGAGCGCCGGCCGTCGATGTACCACCAGTCGCCGCCGGGCTCGCGGCGCACTTGAGGCACCCGCTCAGCCATCGGCCCGGTGCTCACCCGCTCGGTCCACAGGTCGGGCGGCTCGATGATGTGGGAGTCGGACGAGATCATCGTGGCGGTGGGGCTCATGGCGCTCCTTTTCTCATGCCTTCATTTCAGCAGTTCGACGGCCCGCTCGCCCACGGCGATGCAGGTCAGGTTGGTGTTGGCCCGGGGGATCATCGGCAGGATGGAGGCGTCGAACACCGATAGGCGGGCGACGCCGTGGACCCGGCCGTAGTCGTCGACCACATCGCCGGTGTCGGGGTCGGGTCCCATCCGGCAGGTGCCCGAGGCGTGGTACCAGGGAAAGCTGAACTGCCGAGCGTAGTCGGCTAGGGCACCGTCGTCTCCGTCGGCGAAGGCCGCCTCGTCGAGAACCGCTACCCGCTCGAAGCGGTCGGCCAGTGCCTCATGGGTGGCTAGCCGGTAGCAGAGCCGCAGTCCGGCGGTGAGCTGGGCGATGTCGTCGGGGCTGTCGAGCAGGTTCAGGTCGATCACCGGCGGGTGGCCGGGATCGGGCGACAGCACCCGCAGCCGTCCCCGGGAGCGGGGGGCCTGGATGCCGGCGCAGATTCCCCAGATCAGCTCCGAGCCGCACACCTCGGACAGGGGCTGGTTCTGGCTCAGGTCCCAGTGGTTCATCATCCCGATCTGCATGTCATTGGTGACCGGGCTGGCTGGGGAGCTGTAGCGGATGAGCAGTTGGTGCTGCACCATTTCGGTGGGCACTGCCCCTTCAGGGGGGACCACGAAGATGAACGCTCCCACATGGTCCATGAGGTTGGCGCCGACCCCGGGGAGGTCGGCCACCGAGCGGATGCCCACCGCCTCCAGGTCCCGTACCGGGCCGATGCCCGAACGCATGAGCAGCGCCGGGGAGTTGAGCGCTCCCGCGCAGACCACGATGTGGCGACCCCGGACCTGCTCCAAGCCGCTGCCGTTTGGCGAGTAAGCCACCGCGGTGGCCCGATCCCGCTCGATAACGATGTGGTGGGCGTGGGCGTCGCCGATGATGCGGAGGTTGGGCCGCCCGTCGGCCGGGCGGAGATAGGCCATGGCGGTGGACACCCGCACGCCGTCCACCACGTTCTGGGGCGACGGGCCGATGCCCTCTGACACGCCGTCGTTGTGGTCGTCTACCCAGGCCAGCCCGCTGTCTTCGGCGGCTGCTTGGAGTTGTTGCTGGGGGGTGACCAACTCCTCCTTGGCGGTCCGGTGAATGGGGATCGGGCCCCCAATTCCGTGAATATCGCCGCCGAGGGGGTCGTCTTCCAGGCGGCGAAAACACGGGGCCATCGCCTCCCACGACCAGTTGGTACTGGCCCACGCGTCGTAGTCGCTGGGCATCCCTCTAAGAGCCACCCCTCCGTTCACTGCCGAGCCCCCGCCCAGCGTCCGTCCCTGGGGGTAGGGGGCGGTGGCGTCGCCGGTGGTCCGGGCCCGGAATCCCCAGTCCCGCCCGGTGTGGGAGAAGTCCACCGCGCCCAACCGGTCGGCGTCGGCGTCGGGTTCGACCGGGCCGGCTTCCAGCAACAGCACCGACGTGTCGGAGTTCTCCGACAGACGGGCGGCCAGCACCGCGCCGGTGGAGCCTCCGCCGACGATCACGAAGTCGTAGATCATGGGCAGCGACTGCTACTGGTCGAAGGGCAGATCACGGGTTGCAGCCAGTGGCCATCAGTGGTCGAAGGGCAGGTGGAGCATCTTGATGGCGTTTCCCCGCATGATCTTGTAGATCACCTCGTCGGACAATTCCTCGCACAGTTTCTCGGCAAGCTCCTTGGTGTGGGGCCAAGAGCTGTCGTTATGGGGGTAGTCGGTCTCGAAGGTCACGTTGTCGGCGCCGATGGCCTCGATGTTGGCCAGTCCGAAGCGGTCGTCGAAGAAGCATCCGTACACGTGGTCGGCAAAGTAGGTGCTGGGTCGCTCGGGGATCACCCCCCATACCTCGTTCCATCCCCGGTTTTGCTCCCACACCACGTCGGCCCGCTCCAGGATGTAGGGGATCCACCCGATCTGCCCCTCGCTATAGGCGATCTTGATGTCGGGGTAGCGGATGAACGCCCCGGAGAACAGCCAGTCGGCCAGCGATCCCATGGCGTTGTTGAACGTCAGAGTGGACATCACCGCAGGCGGGGCGTCGGCCGAGGTGGACGGCATGCGCGACCCCGACCCGATGTGCATGCACACCACGGTGGCGGTTTCCTCGCAGGCCGCGAAGAACGGTTCCCAGTGCCCGTCGGCGTCGTGGATCGACGGCAGCCCGAGGTTGGTGGGCAGCTCGGTGAACGAGACCGCGTGCGCTCCCCGCTCGGCGTTGCGGCGCACTTCGGCGGCGGCCAGCTGGGGGTCCCACAGGGGGATGAGCGGCAAGGGGATCAGCCGGCTGTCGGTGCCCGCGCACCACTCCTCGATCATCCAGTCGTTGTAGGCCTGCACGCACAAGAGGGCCAGTTCCCTGTCGTTTGCCTCCAAGAATGTCTGGCCGCAAAAGCGGGGGAACATCGGGAAGCACATGGCGGCTTCCACGTGGTTGAGGTCCATGTCGTCGAGGCGAGCTTGCTGCTGCCAGCAACCGGGACGGATGTCGTCATAGGTGATCGGCTGGGGACCGAGGTCGTCTTTGGGGTAGCCCGACGCGGCGCTGAGGCGGATTAACGGGTGCTTGAGGTCCTCATATAGCCAGGAGTCGATCGTTCGCTCGACATCGCTGTCCACCCACTCCGGCATGTGGTTGATGATCGCCCGGTCTTTGAAGAGCTTCTCCCGCACGACCCGGGGTCCGACGTCGGCGTACTTGCGGGGCAGGCGGTCGGTCCACAGGGTGGGCGGCTCCACTATGTGGTCGTCCACCGAGATGATCTTGGGTATCTCCGGCATGGGTCGAGCGTACTTCGCGGTTGGGTGCCCAAGTCCCGCTGGGAGTCTGGGAAACCCACTGGCGTATTGTGGCTCCATGCTGGATCTGATCATCAAGGGCGGAACGGTCGTCGACGGAACTGGATCGCCGGGGTTTGCCGCCGACGTGGGCATCAGCGGCGGGAGGATCACCGCCGTGGGTGCGGTTGACGGGGCCGCGGCCCAGGTTGTGGATGCCGACGGGCTGGTGGTGGCGCCGGGATTCATCGACGCCCATACCCACTACGACGCCCAGCTGTTCTGGGATCCGCTGGCCTCTCCCTCCAACGAGCATGGGGTGACCACCGTGCTGGGGGGCAACTGCGGGTTCACGCTGGCCCCGCTCAAGGCCGACGACGCCGACTACATCCGCCGGATGATGGCCAAGGTGGAGGGAATGCCCCTGCCCGCTCTGGAGCAGGGACTGCCGTGGAGTTGGTCGAGCTTTGGCGAGTATCTGGATGCGCTGGACGGGCGCATCGGGGTTAACGCCGGGTTCTTGGTGGGCCACTCGGCCCTGCGCCGCTATGTGATGGGGGCCGAGGGCACTGGGAATGTTGCGTCTCCTGAGCAGGTGGCCGAGATGGTGCGGCTGCTGCACGAGGCGCTGGAGGCCGGCGGACTGGGGTTCTCGTCGTCACAGTCCACCACCCACTCCGACGGCAACAACGACCCGGTGCCGTCGTATTTCGCCGACCGCGACGAGATGCTGGCCCTGTGCGACGCGGTGGGCGACCATCCCGGCACGTGGCTGGAGTTCATCATCACCGGCTGCAATGCGTTCTTCAGCGATGAAGAGGTCGACTTGATGACCCAGATGTCGGCCCGGGCCCAGCGGCCGCTCAACTGGAATGTCCTATCCCATGCCTCCACGATGATGGACCGCACCCGGCACCAGCTGCGGGCCTCGGATGTGGCCGCCGAGGCCGGGGGCCGCATCGTCGCCTTGTCGATGCCGTCCATCGGCGGGCTGAAAATGAGCTTTGCCAGCTACTGCGCCCTGTACCTGCTGCCCAACTGGGGCGACGTGCTGTACCTGGACCACGACGAGAAGAAGGCCAAGCTGGCCGACCCCGCCGTGCGGCAGTGGCTGGACGAGCAGGCCCGCAGCTCTGAGGGCCCGTTCCAGTTCATCTCCACCTGGGCCAACATGGAGATCGGCGACACCTACGCACCGGAGAACGTCGGGCTGACCGGGCGCAAGGTGGGCGACATCGCCGCCGAGCGGGGGGTGGATCCGTTCGACGCCCTGCTCGACATCGTGGTGGCCGACGACCTGCGCACCGCGCTGTGGCCTATGTCATCAGACGACATCGACTTGGCCTGGGAGCAGCGGGCCGAGCTGTGGCGCGACCAACGGGTGCTGGTAGGGGGCTCCGATGCCGGCGCCCACCTCGACCGCATGTGCGGCGCCCGATTCCCCACCGAGATGCTGGCATCTGCGGTGCGCGACCGGGGCCTGCTGTCGCTGGAGGAGTGCGTGCGACTGCTGACCGACGAGCCCGCCCGATTGTTCGGGCTCAAGGGCCGCGGCCGCGTGGCCGAGGGCTATTGCGCCGACCTGGTGGTGTTCGACCCCGACACCGTGGCGTCTGAGCCCATCGTGGAGCGCACCGACCTGCCCGGCGGCTGCGAGCGTCTCTATGCCGGCGCCGTCGGCGTCGAGCACGTGCTGGTCAACGGCACCGAGATCATCAGCGCCGGTGAGTCAACCGGCGCCACCCCCGGCACCCTCCTCCGCTCCGGCCGCGACACCGAGACGGTGCTGCCGTAGGGCGGGCACTCTTTCAAATTGCCAGCTGATCTCCCAGTATGGGAAATGGAGTCTCGCCGGTCACTCTCCCAGTCGGCACAAAGTCTCGGCATGAACCGCCAGATTCCTCTCAGCCTCAGCGAGCCACGAGGTGCTCCTTTGCTGCTCTAGGAAGGTCATGACGATGCGATGGACTATCTCTTCCACGGTGAGTCCCGCCTGCTCAGCCTCAGCCAATAGGGCTGTTTCGCTGTCAGGGCTGAGGTCTAGTTCCACCACCACGCGGCCACCCTACCGGCGGTTCTTGCGTAGACCGCAGCCTATTTCGGCTGATGGACATGGGTATGGAGAGGCCATTTGAGGTCCAGAGGCATCAAGGGGCGGAAGAGAGAGTCGGCTTCGGAGCTAGACGAGCTATCGGGTGGGGTCGGGGTGAGGGGAGATCGCGGGCCGGGCAGTTCGTGGCACAAAAAAGGGACCCCGTGCGTTCCGGGTCCCATCGCCGCGGTATGTCGGCTGCATTCGGCTGACGCCTACTAGCCGGACCGGCAGGCAGTAGTGACTGTAGCGATGCCGCAACGAGGACGTCAACGGTTTTTCAGAGTTGGGTGGTTCGTCGCCATCGCTCCCGACGGCGGCTGGCTATTGAAGGGGGACGAGCTCCAGTCGTCCGGTCTGGTCGGCCCAGGCTTGTATCCGGCGGTCGGCGGTGGCTAGGGGCAGGCTTTGGCTCAGCGCGGTGGCCACGATCATCTGGTCCATCGGATCTCTGTGGAAGCCGCTGTCTGCGAGTTCGATGCTGTCGATGAGGATGTCACCACTCAAGGGGATTTCTCGCAGCCCGCTGCGCAGCAGGTCTTGACGGAGTCCAGCGATCGGGGGTAGCACGACTGCCGGGTGGTTCTTGCGGCGGGCGTGTCTCATCTCCCAAAAGGTGATGGCCGAAACCGCCACGTCGCCGGTGGCCACACCAGCGTCGATCATCTCCAGCAACGCGGAGCTGACCTTGCGCGTGTCGTCCAAGATGTGCCACAACAAGACGTTGGTGTCGAGCATCATGCTGCGTCGTCTGTCCCCGCGTGGTCGATGATGTCAGCCCATTCGGCAGCGGTGAAAGTCTTGGGAAGTCCCTCGTCAGGTATCCGTATCCGGTCCTTGTATCGCCCGCGGATGCCAGGGGCTTGCGGTGTGACCGGCACCAATAGCGAAACCGGCCGCCCCCGTTTTGTGATGAGAATCGCCTCACCGGTCTGATCCACCTCGTCCATAAGCTGAAGGCACTTGGTCTTGAACTCCCCGGCTGGGACGACCCGAGTGGCACTTTGGGGTTTCATGACAGCCAGGGTAACAGAAACGACCATAGACAATGACTATGGTTGGTAATATCTACCCGAGGCGCGCCTACTGTGGGGGCCATGTTTGATCTGGTGATTCGGGGCGGCACGGTGGTGGACGGGACCGGGGCCGCGCCGGTGGTGGCCGATGTGGCGGTGGCTGGAGGGCGGATCGTCGAGGTCGGCAAGGTCGAGGGGGCGGCATCTCGGACGGTGGATGCCGAGGGGCTGGCGGTGGCACCGGGGTTCATCGACCCCCACACCCACTACGACGCCCAGCTGTTCTGGGATCCGGCGGCCACCCCATCGCCGATGCACGGGGTGACCACCGTGTTGGGGGGCAATTGCGGGTTCTCCCTGGCCCCGGTGAATCCCGACGATGCCCGGTACCTGCAAGAGATGATGGCCATGGTGGAGGGGATGCCCTTGCCGGCGCTGGAGCAAGGGCTTCCATGGGACTGGGAGACGTTCGGGGAGTTCTTGGACAGCCTCGACGGCAAGACCGCGGTCAACGCCGGATTCTTGGTGGGCCACTCCGCGCTGCGCCGCTATGTGATGGGATCTGACGCCGATCAGCCCGCCAGCTCTGATCAACTCGACCGGATGGTGCAGGCCCTCCACGATGGGCTGGCTGCCGGAGGCATGGGGTTCTCCACGTCCTTGGCCCACACCCATTGGGACGGCGACAACGAACCGGTTCCCAGCCGGTTCTCCTCCACCGAGGAGGTGCTGGCCCTGGCCGGAGCCGTATCCGACCATCCTGGGACCTGGCTGGAGTTCATCACCTCCGGATGCCTCAGCATGTTCAGCGACGAGGAAATCGAGCTCATGAGCCAGATGTCGGCCCGGGCCCAGCGTCCCCTGAACTGGAACGTGCTCACCGTCAGCGCCGACACCCAAGACCGCACCAACCACCAGCTCGGGGCGGCGGACGCCGCCGCCGCGGTGGGCGGTCGCATCGTGGCCCTGTCGATGCCCACCATCGGCGGGCTGAAGCTGTGCTTTGCCACCTACTGCCCGCTGTACAACATGCCGGGGTGGAAGGACACCATGAACCTTCCCCACGAAGAGAAGATGGCCGCGCTGGCCGACCCGGAGACGCGGCGGTGGCTCAATGAACAGGCCCAGACCGGCAGCGGCGGCTTCTACCACATGGCCCAGTGGCAGAACATGGAGATCGGCACCACTTTTGCCCCGGAGAACGACGGGCTCACCGGTCGTCGAGTGGGCGACATCGCTGCCGAGCGGGGGCAGGAGCCGTTCGACGCCCTGTGCGACATCGTGCTAGCCGACGACCTGCGCACCGACTTGTGGCCCATCAATGCCGACGACTCGTCGGAGAGTTGGGCCCACCGAACCGAGCATTGGCGGGATCCCCGGGTGATCGTGGGTGGCTCCGACGCTGGAGCGCATCTCGACCGTATGTGCGGCACCCGCTACTTCACCATCATTCTGGGCGACATCGTGCGGGCCCGGGGGCTGTTGCCGCTGGAGGAGGCGGTGCGGCTGATGACCGACGTGCCGGCCCGCCTGTTCGGCCTGAAGGATCGGGGCCGGGTGGCCGAGGGCTGGCACGCCGATCTGGTGCTGTTCGATCCGTCCACCGTGGCCTCCGACCCCATCGAGGCCCGCACCGATCTGCCCGGCGACTGCATGCGTCTGTTTGCCGGGGCCCAGGGTGTACACCGGGTGCTGGTGGGCGGTACCGACATCGTGGTCGACGGGCAGGTGACCGGAGCCACCCCGGGAACTGTGCTGCGCTCCGGTCGCGACACCGAGACCGTATTGCCCTGAGCCCCGTCCGCCCCCGACCGCGCGGGGGTGTACGCAGTCGGGGGCAGAGGCTTGGGGGTGGGGTCAGGCGGCGAAGTGCTCGTCTTTGGCTCGGTAGTGCTCGTCAAGTCCACTGAGCGCGGGGTGATGCAACTCGGAGGGCCGGAATCGAACGGCCCCGCCGATGCTGTAGGCGGGAACGATGCCGTCGTTGATGCCTCTCAGCAAACTGCGCTGGTCGACGCCGAGCATCTGGCATGCCGCGTCCGGGCCGATGAGGTTTTCGATATGGTGATTCATGTGTCTGCTCCTTTCAGTGGCTTCGCCCCAGTCGCTGAGCACGGCCAAGACGGAAATGGAGCGGGCATTGTCGCGAGGCAAACTCTCGAATGATTCCCGCCTAGAGCCATTGAGCGACGAGATCTTGCTGTCCGTCTCGCTGTGATTTCTGTGGACTATTCTGTGGATGACTTCGAATACCGCCGTGACCTGGGGCTTTGTGGACGATTCTTGGGAAGTCCGGCGTAGGTGAGCCAAAGGCATAGTATTTTCAAGATTTAAGTATGTTTTTCTGAAATAAACAGATTTGCCGCCCCGTCGGTCACGTACCATGAACAGAATCGACCGACTACCTCGTCGGCGAAGCGGTCCAAAGTGGCCGGGCGGAGGCCAAATCGGGGTCATGAGTGCTATCCCGTAGCCTCCCACGCTTAGGGGCCGAGCGGATAGGTGAACCATATCGTTTCCTGAATCGCTAGGCGGACGCGCGGATTGGCGCGTATCCGCAGGTGACAGGTTTCTCAATGAGATATCCCTCGACGGCGTTATCCCAGGTAGGTTACCTATCCGCGCGCCCTCTTAGTCCACCCCTACCCTGGTAGGGCCATGTCTGCTCCTCCGCCACTCGGTGATTTCATGCCCGGCACCGGTGATCCCGACGAGCTGTTGGGGGCGTTCTGCGATTGGGCCGAGGCGGCTGGGCTGGAGCTGTACCCCCACCAGGAGGAGGCGGTGCTGCGGCTGCTGGCGGGCGACAACGTGGTATTGGCTACCCCCACCGGTTCGGGCAAGTCGCTGGTGGCGCTGGCCGGGGCCTTCGCCGCGCTGGCCCAGGGCCGTCGGGCGGTCTACACGGCGCCGATCAAGGCGTTGGTCAGCGAGAAGTTCTTCGAGCTGGTAGCGGCTTTCGGAGCCGAGTGGGTGGGGATGGTCACCGGAGACGCCACCGTGAACGGGAACGCCCCGGTCATCGCCTGCACTGCGGAGATCTTGGCGCTGCGGGCCCTGCACTCCGGCCCTGAGACTGACGCCGACCTGGTGGTGATGGACGAGTTCCACTACTACGGCGACCGGGACCGGGGCTGGGCCTGGCAGGTGCCGCTGCTGGAGCTGAGCCGACCTCAGTTCCTGCTGATGTCGGCCACTCTGGGCGACACCCTCGCCCTGCGCCGAGATCTGAGCAAGCGAAATGACCGGCCCACCGCTCTGGTGGCCTCGGCCCAACGGCCAGTGCCGCTTGATGTGGAGTATCGGGAAACGCCTCTGCATGTTTCCATCGCTGAACTGCTGGGGGCAGAAAGGGCGCCGGTGTACATCGTCCACTTCACCCAGCGGGAGGCCACCGCCCAGGCCCAGAGTCTCACCAGCCTCGACGTGCTGGATGCCCAAGCCAAGGCCGCGGTCAAAGATGCGGTGGGGGGCTTTCGCTTCGACACCCCATTCGGCAAAGACCTGCGCCGCTTCGTGCTGGCCGGGATGGGGGTACACCATGCCGGGCTGCTGCCCAAGTACCGGCTGCTGGTGGAGAAGCTGGCCCAGCAAGGGCACCTGAAGCTGATCTGCGGCACCGACACCCTGGGCGTGGGGGTGAATGTGCCCATCCGCACCGTGCTGTTCACCCGCTTGTACAAGTACGACGGCCGTCGCACCCGGGTGCTGTCGGTGCGGGACTTCCAGCAGATCGCCGGACGGGCAGGTCGCAAGGGGTTCGACGAGGAGGGCAGCGTGTGGGTGCAGGCTCCCGAGCACGTAATCGAGAACCGCCGGGCTGAGGCCAAAGCGGCGTCCGATCCGGTGAAGCGCCGCAAGCTGGTGAAGAAAAAGCCGCCCGAGCACAACTATGCCCACTATGACAACGACACCTTGAACCGGCTTTGGCACGGCCAACCCGAGACCCTGGAATCGAGCTTCGCGGTGACCCACTCCATGATGCTCAACGTGCTCGAACGGCCCGGCGACGGCTGCGCGGCCATGAAGCGCTTGCTGGTTGAGAACCACGAGCCCCGATCCCGCCAGCGAAACCACATCCGCCGGGCAATAGGGGTATTCCGGTCGCTCATCGACGCCGAAATCGTCGAGGTGCTCGACGAGCCCGACGACTTGGGCCGCCCGGTGCGGGTGAACCTCGACCTCCAAGACGAATTCCGTTTGAACCAGCCGCTCGGTCTGTTCGCCGTGGAGGCGCTGGAAGCACTGGAAATCGAGGCGCCCGATTACCACTGGCAGGCGCTCAGCGTGGTGGAGTCGGTGCTGGAAGACCCCACGGTGGTGCTGTTGGCCCAACGGGACAAGGCCCGCGATGATCTCATGGCCCAGCTCAAGGCTGAGCGAGTGTCCTACGAAGAGCGCCTTGAGCGGCTGTCGGAGGTCACATGGCCCCGCCCCGAGGTCGAGTTCATCGAGCCGGCCTTCGCGGTGTTCGCCCGCTACCACCCTTGGGTGGGCCACGACCGCCCCAGCCCCAAATCGGTGGCCCGCGATCTCATGGAGGTTGGTGACACCTTCAACCAGTACGTCTCCCGCTACGGCATCAAGCGTTCCGAGGGAGCGCTATTGCGCTATCTGTCCGACTGCTACAAAGCCCTAGTCCAAACCGTTCCCGCCGCCGCAGTCAACGACGCCTTGGCCAGTCTTACCGCCGAACTCGGCACCCTCCTGCGCACCACGGACTCCAGCCTCCTCGACGAATGGGAGAGCCTGCGCAACGGGTGAGCGGACGTGTCTCCGATATTGCTCTAATGACTACGGTGAGCACTTTGCGATCGTGGCGATGTACGACTTTCACAAGGATCGACCCGAGCGAATCAGCGATCTTCAATTGGTAGTCCACGAATCTTGGCGGATTGCCTCAACTAAGCGAGCCTCAGCCACTCGGGAGTACATCGGCTCAGTTCAAAAGATCGAGCAACTGGTGGCAGGGGTAGGCGAGTTCGACTCAGTCGAGGATTTTGAAGCCTACTGGCGGGCTCCGGCACGTAGTTGGAAGAAATCCCCCGAAGCCGAAAAGCTCCTACGTCGCGTTGTGGAGGGAAGACCAATAAAGTGACAGTGCGTTAGTCTGCAACATACGAATCGAGCGTTGCGCCTAGCCTGCGAGCGGCTAAGCCCGACCGCGGTCTCCTGGCTGAGCGATTCTAGGTGTTTCTCAAAGCATCTTGATCGAATCGGCAGGCAAGGATGGCACACTGGGTTGGTGATCGCCGACCGGATCGTGTGCGTGGATTGTGGGGGGTGGTGTCACCGGCTCACGCACTGGCCTGAGGATGATCCACCTCTGCCCGGCGACACGGTGGCCTATCGGTGCTCAGACTGTGGCGACCGCTGGGACTTGGTGCTGGATCAAGAGGACTTCGATGACTGAGCAGCCTCAGGGCAGCAGCGAGGCGATCCAGGCGTCGAAGCGCTTGGCGTGGGTCTTGGTCATCTCGGAGGGGAAGACCATGAATCCGTGGGGGGAGTCGGGATAAACGGCCAACTCCACTGGCGACTCGGCGGCAGCCAGCCGGGTGGCGAAGAAAAGCGAGTCGTCCAGGAGATGGTCATTGGCGCCCACCGTTACCAGGCAGGGGGGCAGACCGGTTAGGTCGGCAAACAGCGGTGACACATCGGGATCGCGTCGCTCGGCCTCGGACATGCCCGGCGTAAATGACTCGATCATGAACTGAAGACCTGCTGGGTCCAAGATGTCTGGGTTGCCGCCATTGCCGAAGATCGAAGGGGTGCCCCTCAGGTCGTACCAGCCGAATACCAGATTGGCGCCCAGCACCCGGTCGATGGCGCCGAGGCGGTCCCGCACCCGCAGCATGGTGACGGCGGCCAGATGCCCCCCGGCCGACTCGCCGCCGATGAACATCTTGTCGGTGCCCCAGCGCTCGGGGCCGTGCTCCAGCATCCAGGCCGCGGCCGCCTCGCAGTCGTCGGGTCCGGCGGGGTAGGGGTGCTCGGGGGCCAGCCGGTAGTCCACCGACAAAACGGCCAACCCGTGGTGGGTGGCCAGGTGCTCATTTCCCGGATCGCTCATTTGGGGACGGCCCAAAAGCCAGCCGCCGCCGTGGATGTGCAGGAACATGGTCCGTGGCTCCTCCGGCTCAAAGAGCCGCACCGGAATGTCTCCGCCCGGACCCGGAATGGTGGACTCGACCGCCATTGCCGACGGCTCGGGTTCGACGGCAATCATGTTCTGGCGCTGGATCTGGACTCGGGTCACGGGGTCTTCAGGGAGGTCGCCTCCGGCCGCGGGGAAGGCCTCCGCAAGAGCTGCCAGCATTTCCCGTGCCTCAGGGCGGTAACCGTCGATCGTTTCGTCCCAGAGCTTCATCGGTGTCTCCCGTCTGTTTCGTCTCGTGGCATCGAGCAGGGCGGTACTACGTTGCCCCTTTGTGGGCGACGATGCCATTTTCTATCAAGACGGCGACGCGGTCATTCCGACGATCTACGCACAGGGGCCGTGGGACGCCGGTGCCCAGCATGGCGGCGCGGTAGCCGGATTGCTGGCCCGGGCGGTGGAACAAGTGCCTGCGCCGGTGCCCATGCGGGTCGCCCGCTTCACCCTCGACATGCTGCGGAGAGTGCCAGTGAAGCCGCTGGCCATTTCCACCGAGGTGCTCCGCACCGGCAAGCGGATCCAAACTGTTCGAGCCGAACTCCACGACGGTGACCTGCTGGTGGCGTCGGCTGTCGCCATGTCGGTGCGGACCGGTGCGGGCATCGACATGGCGCCCTACCGCCAGCCCGAGGTACTACTCCCACCCCCGCCGGGAAGCTCCGACCAGCCGCTGTCATTCAACCCCCGGGCGGATATGCCCGAGGGATTTCCCCACGTGGTGGAATTTGACCGGGTGGTCGGCAGTTTCCGCGGAGGTTCGCCCAGCAAGACCTGGGTTCGATTCTTGGTGCCGTTCGTGCGAGGAGAGGAGACATCTCCCTTGGTTCGGCTGATGGCGCTTTCTGACTTCACCAGCGGTTTGGGCGCGTTTTTGCCCTACGACCAATTTGTGTCAATCAACCCCGACTTGACCATCCACGTGCTGCGCTATCCCACCAGTGATGGGATTTGCGTCGACGCCGAGACCTGGGTCGACGCCGACGGAATTGGGCAATCTAAGGCCCGGCTTTTTGACGAGGATGGTCTGTGCGCCCTCAGCAACGCCTCGGTGTTTATTGAGACCCGGGCTCGCTACTGACCGGGCACAACCAGCAATGTCAGGGGCCGCCGAGGGCGGTGATGTCGTCGAAGCCGACGACTTGGCCGCTCCAGTCGTCGGGTTGGCGGATCATCCAGTCGGCGCATTCCGCGGTGTATTCGGGGGTCTTGAGGGTTTCCAGGCCGGCGCCGCCGGTGGCGATCTCGGCGCCCTGGGTGTTGTAGACGTGCCACCACCCCTCGGTGGACACGATGGTGTCCACCCGCAACACGTTGAACGCCACTCCTCGGCCTCCGACCTCCAAGTGCATGGAGGCATTCCACCGCTCCATGGCCTGCTTGGACGTGGAGTACAGGGCCAGGTTGGGGCTGATGGCGGTGGCCGACCCCGAGCTCACGCTGAGCACCCGGCCCCGGCCCCGCTCCAGCATCCCCGGTACCAAGCCCTGGCACAGCTGCATCGGCCCCACCACCTGCACTCGGAACGCCCGCTCCCAGCGCGACCAGGGCACGTCGATGATCGGGCCATTGGAGGTGTAGCCCGCGTTGTTGACCAGGATGTCGCAGCCCCCGTACCACTCCAGGGTTCGGTCCACGATGCGGGCGGTTTCGTCGGGCGAGGTCAGGTTGGCCTGCACGCTGCGGGCCTCGATGCCCTCGGCACCCAGTGCGGCTACCGCTTCGGGCAGCGACCCCGGCAACAAGGCATTGGGGCCGTCGGTCCCGGTGCGCCCTACTACCACCAGCCGGGCCCCGGCCCGTCCCAGCCGGAAGGCGATCTGACGGCCGATGCCCCGGGTTGCTCCGGTGACCACTGCCACTGAGCCGTCAACCGAAAACGACACGCCCGGACCCTATCCCGACACCGGTTGGGCGCGGCGGTCGGCCAGCACCAGCAGGCAGGGAAGGATGATCACCGCGGCCATCATCGACAAAATCCCGGTGATGGCAATCAGAATCCCGAGTTGGCTCACCGCCAGCAGGGGGGCGAAGGCCAGCACGATGAAGCCCAACGCAGTGGTGGTGGCCGACCCGAACAGCGCCCCGCCGACGCTGTTGGCGGTGATTGTCAGCGCGTCGGCGATCTCGGTTCCTCGTTCGCGTTCGTGCAGGTACCGATGGGCGAAGTGGATGGTGTAGTCCACCCCGATGCCGATGGTTAGCGACGTCAACAGCGCGGTGAGCGCGTTGTAGTTGATGCCCATCACCCACATGAATCCCAGCAGCAGTATCAGCACCACCACGATGGGGGCTACCGTGATCGCTCCCAGCAGCGGTCGGCGGTGGGCCCTCCAGAAGTACACCGTGAGCAGGGCGAGCGCGGTGAGGACGGTGATGAACGTGGCGGTTGTCTGGCTGCGGGCCACCGCATTGGTGGTTACCCCCGGGTTGATTTGAGCCCCCGTCACCGTGAAATGGCCGGGAGCGTCGTCAGCCCAGAGGTCGCCAGACGCGTTGTAGAGATCGCGGGCATCGCTGTCGCTCCCGAAATAGGCCTGAATCGGGATGATGGTCACGTCATTGCCCGATGAATCGGCCAGTGAGGCGATCTTCGCAAAGTCATCGGGGGCGGCCTCCGACACCTGGCGGTACAACTGGCCTAGGTCGTCGGATGATCCCTGGGTGAGCACCGCTCGGGCATTGGGCACCGTCTCAGAGGCCAGCGATACCAGCGTGGTGCCACCCACGCCGACCACATGTTCGGGCTGCTCCAAGCCTGGAGGCGCCGATCCGCCCGACCCGGGTCCAGGTCCCCGCAGCCGGTCGTCCAGCGCCACCAACGCTTTTGCCGCGGTCGGATCATCCAGATCGGTGATGACCACTCCGGTGATCGTGGTGCTCAGTCCGCCGACCTCTTGACGGGCCAGGCGGATGTCTTGCACCACTTCAGAATCCTCGGGCAAGAACTCGTCCTCTTTGAACTCGGTGTCCACGTTGATCCCACCCGCTACCGCGGCACCAGCCAGCGCGGCGACGGCCAGCAGGGTGAGCTTGGGATGGCGGGCGCAGCGGGCCACCATCGGTTCCAGTAGGCGGCGCACCCCGGGAACGGAGTCAATCACGGGCCGGGTTCTCAATGGCCGCCCTCGGGCTATCCGCCGACGGTCGCCCAGTATCCTCACCGCGGGCACCAGCGACGTCATGATGAAGAACCCAGCGATGATCCCGCAGGCCGCCAATATGCCGAAGTCCCTGATGGGAGACAGGGGACTGGCCAAATTGGTCAAGAAGCTGAGGGCGGTGGTCAGCGCCCCCAAGCCGATGGCCGCGCCGGTGAGGGACACGGCCCGGCTGGTGGCCCGGCGCGGGTCGGCATCGCGTTCCTCACGGCGGCGGGACACGATCTGGAGCGAATAGTCCACCGTCAGGCCCACCAGCAGCACCGGCACGATGATGCTGATCGGTGTGATGCCGTTGATCTTGTCCAGGCCGTCGGGGCCGAGGTAGCCCGAAAGGCCGATCTGCCACAGAGCAGTCAAGACCACACCGATGATCGTGATTGCGGTGTCGGCCGGAGACCGGAAGAGCACCGCCAAAACGACCACCATCACCACCAGCGCCAGAGGGAACAAGAATCCGCTATCGGTCAGGGCCTGCTGGGCCCCCTGCTGGAATCGGGCGTTGGACAGGGTGCGGGCCGAAGCGTTCGGCCCGTAGTCGCCCTCCTGGATCACGTCATTGACCACCAACAGGGCGTCGAAGGAGTCCAGGTCGGGAAGGTCGATCTGTTGCAATCTGACCTGGCCCAATCCGGCGTTATCGCTGAGCAATTGGTCGAACTGAGCCGCTCGGGGATCAGCAGCGGGATCGACAGCCAGCGCCCGGGCTACGTCCTCAGCGGTGAGCTGGGCCGGTGGCACGCCGGCCAGCGCCACGATCAAATGGGCGTAGCTGCGGACTACTGGTTGGCCGTCTTGGGGAACGAAGGGCGCCACTTCGGGGTGGGCCAGGGCCATTTCCGAGCGGGCGATGACCTCTCGGATGACGTCGGGAGACGTCACGTTTCCCCGGGCCACGATCTGCGCGCTGGTGAACGCGCCCGATTCGGGGAACCGAGCCTCCAGCTCCTCTACTGCCCGAGCCAGGTCGCTGCCCGCGGGCACGAACGACCCCATCGCGTCGGGCTCCTCGGTGGTCAAGGCAACCCCGGGCAGCATGGCCGCGGTAATGAGGGCGATCACCGCGATAGTGCGCCAGGGGGAGCGGGTGACCAGGCGGGCGTACCGGTCCAGCATGAAGGTGCAGAGGCTTTCCGGCTGTCCTAGGGATCAGCTGGCCCCGGAGCCGGGTGCTCCTGCACCGACGGAAGCCATAGCCGCACCCACTATGCCGGCGTTGTTGCGCATCTCGGCGACGGCGACCTCGGTGTCGATGTCCAGCAGCGGACCCCAGAGGTTGAAATCCTTGCTGATGCCGCCGCCGAGGATGAACAGACCAGGCGAGATGATCCTCTCGAGGTGCTCCAGATATTCCTGAACCCGTCCCACCCACGTTGGCCAGTCCAAGTGATCCTGCTTGCGGACCTTGGCTGCCGTCCACGCCTCCACGTCACCGTCATGTCCGGCCAGGTAGAGGTGGCCGAACTCGGTATTGGGCACCAGGCTCCCGTTTACGAACACCGAGCTTCCGATTCCGGTGCCGAAAGCCGTGAAGCACACCGTCCCGTTTCGGCCCACTCCAGCACCGTGGGTCATTTCCGCGATTCCGGCGGCGTCGGCGTCATTGATGATCGTCACCGGGGCGCCGATCCGATTGCTCATCGTCTCAGCAATGTCAACCCCGGCCCACGAGTCGTCCAAATGCGCCACCCATTTGACGGTGCCGCCGACGATGGGCGCGGGAAAGGCGCAGCCCACCGGACCGGTCCACCCGAACGAGGTCACCAGTTGGTCGACCACATCGGCTACTTCGTCGGGAACGCCGGGCTTGGGGGTGGGAATCCGGAGTCGTTTTTCGAGCAGCTTGCCGGTGTCCACATCTACCGGCGCGGCCTTCATCCCGCTGCCCCCTATGTCGATCCCGAATGCTGCGCTCATAGCCGATACCGGTTTCCCGCCCGACGAAGGTACCAGCGGCCCTCCCCGGCAGGGGAGTTGAGCGCGGGTTGCGCGAAGCTGGAAAGAACCTGGAATCGGACAGAGCAGACCGAATCCGGTGACAGAAACAGGGGTTGAGCAATGGCAGACATGCTGGCTGGAAAAGTAGCGCTGGTGTCGGGCATCGGACTCGGTCTGGGCATCGAAATCGCCCGGCTCTATGCCCGCGAAGGGGCCGACATCGTGATGGGTGCCCGCCGTACTGAGGTGATGGAGCCGCTGGCCGCCGAGATCGAGGCGATGGGCCGCCGCACGGTGTGGCAGTCGACCGACATCACTGACCCCGACCAATGCCAAGCACTGGCCGATGCCGCGGTGGAGAAGCTGGGGCGGCTGGACGTCTGCGTGAACAACGCCTTTAACGACGGTTTTCCTGTCGTCAACGTGGAGAACGCCGATTTGGACCGCTGGCGCAACGTGTTCGACGTGAACTTCTTCGGGTCGCTGACCATGACCCGGGCCTGCATCCCCGCCTTGCGGGACTCCGGGGCCGGGCGCGTGATCTTCATCAACACCATGTCCATCCGCATCCGGCAAGCAGGCTGGGGGGCCTACAGCAGCTCCAAGGCCGCGTTGGAGAACATCACCAAGATCTTGGCCAAAGAACTCGGCCCCGACGGCATCCGGGTGAACAGCGTCCTGCCCGGGTACATCTTCGCCGACGCGGTCCGCAACTTCCTCCAAGGCCAAGCCGATGCCCGGGGGGTGGACTACCAGGTGGTCTACGACGAGACCGCGGGGGAGACCGCGCTCAAGTATCTCCCCGACGCTGCCGAGATCGCGGGAGCCGCCTTGTTCTTCGCCTCCGATCTCTCTTTGCCCATCACCGGGGCATCGTTGGATGTGAACGCCGGGCACTGGATCGGCGGGTCATGACCGACGAGCGTCTCTTTTCGATCCCATGAGCGACAGGACCCCCGCGGGCATCGCCATCGCCGAGGTGCTGGCCGATGCTGGCATCACCCATGTATTCGGGGTGCCGGGGGGCTATTCCATCAAGGTGTTCGACGGGCTGAGGAAAGTGGCCGACCGGGTGAACAGCGTGAGAGCGGCCCACGAACACCAGGCTTCGGTCATGGCCGACATGTACGGCCGACTCACCGGCCAGCCCGGCGTGTTCACCGGCCAGGGGCCGTTCGCCGCCTCCTCCGGTGGATTCGGCCTGATGGAGGGGTACCTGTCGGGCACCCCCATGCTGGTGCTCACCGAGATGACCGATCACGGCATCCCCCAGCACGCCCCTACCCAGGGCACCACCGGCGACCACGGTTCGGTGGACCTGCCCCGCATCCTGTCGGGGATGACCAAGTTCATGAGCGTGGCCACCACCCCCAACGAGGCGGTGCATGCGGTGGAGCTGGCCATCCACCACGCCACCTCGGGCCGCCCCGGTCCGGCCGCGGTGGTGTTTCGCCTCGACGCCATCTTCCGGCGCACCGACGAAGCCCGCCATCCCCGCCTCTACCGGCGGAACCGGGTGGCATCGGCTGCCCCGCCCCGGCCCGACGCATCAGCGGTGGCCGCGTTGGCCGAACTGCTGGCGGGGGCCAGGCGCCCGGTAATCGTGGCCGGAAACGGCATCCACCAAGCCCAGGCCTACGACCAGCTGGATGCCCTGGCCCGCCGGGCCGCGGCTCCAGTGGTGACCACCGCCAAGGCCCGGGGGGTGATTGCCGACGACCACCCGTGGGCGGGCGGTCCGCTCAGCCCGTTCGGCTGGCAGGGAGCGTTCGATCTGCTGGCCCGAGCCGACGCTGTGGTGGTGCTGGGATCGCGTCTCAACCCCCATGACACCCTGGTGGAGTCGCCCACTTGGCTGGATGCCGACCGCCAGCGAATTGTCCAAGTCGACATTGAAGCCGCCAACCTGGGGGTGAGCTTCCCGGTGGAGTTGGGCATTCACGCCGAGCTGGGATCGTTATTGACCGAGCTTGTTCCTGCGGTGGGGGTCGATGAGGACCTGGCCAACGACCGATGGGCCGACCTGGCCGAGATCAAGTCAAGGGCCGAGGACCCCCCCGTGCTGCATGAGCCGGCCGGCCCGGTGCCGCCCCAGCGGGTGATGCAGGTGCTCAACGAGGTGTGGCCCGCCGACGGCCGGATCACCCTTGACGCAGGCAATAACCGCATCTTCGCCTACCACTACCTCGACGCCCGCACCCCCGGACGGCTGCACCTGCCCGGCGGGCACTTGGGCATGGGCTGGGGTCCGCCCGCCGCGCTGGCCGCGGCCATGGTCCACCCCGGCGAGCGGGTGCTGTCGATCAGCGGCGACGGCGGCTTTTTGATGTCGCTGCACAACCTGGCCACCGCGGTGGAGTACAGCCTGCCGGTGACGTTCCTGGTGCTCAACAATCGGATGCTGGGCAACGTCTACGACTTCCAGGGGCCGGATCGCCGAACCGCCGTCGACATCGACGACCACGACTTCGCCGCGGTTGCCCGGGCCTTCGGCATGTACGGCCACCGGGTGGATGATGACGTTGCGCTGGCCGACGCCCTGGTCTCGTCGCTAGCCGCCGACGGCCCGGTGCTCATCGAAGTTTCCACCGACCCCGACCAATCGTCCGACCTGGTACGAGTTCGCGACTCCCGCTCATCATGAGCATCACCCTTGAGGCTGAGATCAGCCCGGGGATGAGCACCGCTGATGCGGTAATGCTGGCCCAGCTTGTGGAGGATGCCGGGTTCAACCGGCTGGGCATCTCCGATGTCGTCTACTGGCCCGACTGCTTCATGCTCCAAGCCCTCTGCGCCCAGGCCACCAGCCGGATCGCGGTCGGCGCCATGGTCACCAATCCCTATACCCGCCATCCGGTGGTGCTGGCCGGAGCTCTGGCCACCCTGGACGACCTGGCCCCCGGCCGGGCGTTCTGCGGGCTGGGCGTGGGGGCCGGCTTGGAGCCGCTGGGCATCGACTATCCCAAGCCGGTGGGTGCGCTACGCCAGGCGGTGGCCGACATCCGCGCCCTATTGGAAGGGGGAGAGGTAGGCGGCGAGCGATTGATTCGCCCCGCCGCCCATCCGGTGCCCCTGTCCATCGGCACCCGAAGCCCCCAGGTGATGCGATTGGCCGGCGAGGTGGCCGACATCGCCCTCGTCGGCGGCCGCTTCTTGTCGGCCGATCTAGCTGACACTTACCGGGTGTGGCTGGCCGAGGGCGCGGCTCGGTCCGGGCGCACTTTGGACGATTTCGAGACCGCTCCCCGGCTCACGCTGTGCTGTTCGCCCGACGGCGACCTGGCTCGAAGCAGCGTCAAACGGTATGTCGCTCACTATCTGACCATCATTCGACCGCCCGAACTGGATGTGGCCCCCGACCGCATGGCGGCCGTCGAGGCTGCGTTGGCCCGCAGTCGGGGCTGGTACTTCGACCACAACCGGTTTGACGACCCCGAATTGGACACGTTGATCGACGACCGGCTGGTGCAGGCGTTCACCGTCGTCGGCACGCCGGACGAGTGTGCCGATCAACTCCTCGGCGTGTTGGACATGGGGTTCACCAGCGCCAGCCTCAATCTGGCGGCCACCGCCCGCTCCAGCGCCGCCGAGGGGTTGGCCGAGACCATTACCAGCTTCGCTCCGGTTGTGGCCTCGCTCTCGGGTTCTCGCTAGCTGGCAATCAGGCGGCTGAAGGCCTGGCGGTAGAAGCCCAGGGCTACGCCGCAGGGGTTGGGGTCGCCCTGAATCGCCGCATAGGGCAGCGACGCCCCGCTGAAGGCATTGTCATTCCAAAACGGGTCTCCTGGGTCCACCGGGCCCCAAGGTCCCACATACAGGTAGGGCTCGGAGTGGGCCGCGTCTCCTGGCGATGCCCCGTAGGTGGCCCGGGTGATGCGCTCAGAGTCGGCATCGCCGATCTCCACTGCAACGTCGAAGTGGCCCGGCCACAGCTGCACCCGGCTGGGGTCTGGTGCGTCCGGGGTGCAGCGCAGTTCTTCCAGCGCCGCAGTGGCCATCCCGAACCAGTCGCAGATGAAAGCCACCAACTCGCCGCCCACCGCCGCCCACGATGGCATCGGTCTCGGCTTGTGGGTTTCGGTATCGGGGTGTCATGGTGCCTTACAGGAAATTTATCGGCGAACGGCAGCAATCACACCGCTTCGCTGACAGTCGGTGGGACCTCGCCGACGACCACGAACAGGAGGACACACTCATGGGAAGACTGGACGGCAAAGTTGCCCTGGTAACCGGTGGAGGTGGCGGCTTAGGCACCGCCATCAGCGTGTTGTTCGCCAGCGAGGGCGCCAAGGTGGTGGTGCAAGACCTCAACGAGGCCGCGGCTGCGGCCACCGCCGATCAGGTGATCGCCAACGGGGGCGAGGCCATGAGCGCAGCTTGCGACGTGTCCGACAGCAAGGCCATCGAGGCCATGTTCGCCGACATCGACGACCGCTTCGGGCCGGTTACCGTGCTGGTGAACAACGCTGGCGTGGACAGCACCCCCGGTGACGGCTCCGGGGAGGGAAACACCGGTGGCGATCGCCAGATCGTGGACATGGGCGACGACGGCTGGCAGCGGATGCTCGACATCCATCTCAACGGCGCCTTTTACTGCACCCGGGCCATGCTGTCCCGAGTCATCGACACCGACCTGAAGGCGTCAGTTATCTGCATGTCGTCCATCGCCGGACTGGCCGGGTGGGGGCCGATTCACTACGCCACTGCCAAGGCCGGCCTGTTGGGGTTCGTCCGGGCGATGGCCCGATTCTGCGCTCCCCACGGCATCCGGGCCAACGCAGTGTGCCCCGGCGTCATCGACACCCCGATGGTGGCCGGAGTGGACGAGACCATGATCGAGGGACTCAAGATGATCACCCCCGCGGGCCGCATCGGCCAGCCTGAGGACATCGCCTATGCCGCCCTCTACCTGGCCTCCGACGAGAGCGACTTCGTCACCGGCGAGACCATCACCCCCAACGGGGGTCTCGTCATCGGCTAACCGCGCTGCTGGCCGATCAGTCCTCGGGTAGCGGGACTTCGAGGGCGCCCATTTCGACGAGCCGGTCCACTTCGGCGGGGTCCATGCCCAGATCCTCGATGCAGATCTGGCGGGTGTGCTCGCCGAGGAGGGGGGCGGCGTGGACCGGGGGCGTGGGCATTTCGCTGCCGTAGAAGCAGGGGCCTTCCAGCACCAGGTTGCCGGCGCCGGGTTGGAAAACCTCGAGCGGGAACCCACGCTCGCTGAGGTGGGGGTCGGTCATGTGATCCAAGGCGGTCAGCATGGCCGAGCCGGGGACGCCGACGGCCTGGCAGGCATCTTGGACTTCCAGCGGTGAGAGGTTGGCGGTCCACTCAGCCACTCCGGCGTTGACTGCTTCCCGGGCAGCCATGCGGCCGACCACAGTGTCGTAGGCCGAGTCGTCGGCCCAGGCCGGGTTGCCCATGGCTTGCTTGAGCGCGGCCCAGTCGGCGTCGTGGCGCACACACACCACGCTCCACTGCTGGTTGCCGGCGCACTGGAACACACCCCAGGGAGCGCCCTGGTCGGAGTCGTTGCCCACCGGCTGTACCGATCCGGGGCTGAGCGACTCGGCCATGAACAAGTCGCCCAACGTGTTGACCAGCGCCTCAGCTTGGCTGATCTCGGCTTGGGACCCTTCGCCCCGGCGCTCCCGGTTCAGCAACCCGACCAGTGCGCCCAGAGCGCACAGCCGTCCGGCCAGGTGGTCGGGGTGAATGGCGTTGGACCCCGGCGGCGGGTCGCCGTCGGTGAAGTTCCACAGGTACTTGATGCCCCCCACGGTTTGGATGGTGGGCCCGTAGCCGATCCAGTCGGCGTAGGCTCCGGTCGAGCCCATGAGCTGGCTGCTGGCCATGCACACTCCGGGGTTGATCTCTTTGAGCGCTTCATAGCCCACCCCCATGGCGTCCATGGTGCCGGTGGAGTTGTTCTCGATCACGATGTCGGCTGTTTTGGCCAGTTCCTTCAGCACCGCGAGGCCCTCGGGAATCTTGGAGTTGACCCCGAAGCTGCGCTTGGTGCGGCTCGACGAGGCGAACGAAGCCGTCATCTCGGTGCCGGTCACCAATCGCATGAAGTCGGGATAGGTGCGGGTCTCGATCTTGATCACGTCGGCGCCGTATTCGGCCAGCATCCGCCCGCCCTCCACGCCCACGCCGCCGTGGCCGAAGTCCAGCACCCGCAGCCCGGCCAGCGGATGGGCCAACTCACCGGCATCAGGCACGGGCCCTCGGGGCTCGGCGACCGCCACCTCCGCGGCCACCTCGTCGTCGTGCTCGCCCACTGCCGGTGCTCCGAACCGGAACCCCTGGCGCTCTTGGTTCATCTCCATGAATCCCGAGGTCGCGGCCGCCTGCACGCCGGGGGACACGTCCATCGGCACGAACGTCGATCTGGACACGTAGTGCTCGTTCACCAGGATGTCGGATGGCTTGAGCATGGGGGTGACTACTACGCCTCGGCGCTGAGCCTCGGCCGCGGCCTCTTCCATCATCATGGGGGCAAAATGCTCGGCGATCACCGGGTTCAACACGTCGCCGTTCATGATCCGGGTGATGGTCTGGCTCCACATCTCGTCGGCGAACGCCTCGGGACGGCCCATCCACTCCCACATGGCGAACCACTGGCGGGGGCTGAGGATCACCATGGTGATGAATCCGTCGGCCGTCTCGAACAGCGGGTACACCACGGTGGTGCCCGAACGGACAATGGGCGGATCAATGCCAGCGTCCAAGGTGGGCTGCATGTTGGCCAGCTGCCAGGTATTGAGTTGGATGGCCGCCTCCAGCACTGAGAAGTCCAAGTGCTGGCCCCGCCCGGTGCGCTGTTTGGCCACCAGGCCGATGAGCACGGTCAACGCGCCCACCACCCCGGCGGCGTCGTAGGCGAAGGCGCCGGGGATGAGCAGCGGCGGCTTCTCCGGGATGCCGGAGGCGGCAAGATGGCCGCTCAGAGCCTGGATCACTTCGTCGGTGGCCTCGAATTGGGCATAGGGACCTTCCTGGCCGAAGTCGGTGATTGACAGCACCAACAAATGCTCTAATTCGGTGGAAACCTCTCGGGGATCCAGTCCGTAGGGGGCCAGTGTTCCCGGCTTGGAGGACTCGATCCACACGTCGGCGCTGGCCAGCAGTTCTCGTAGCTGGGCCTGTCCCTCAGCCGCGGTCACATCCACGGTGATGCCCCGCTTGTTGAAGTTGCGGAAGGCGAAGTACAGGCTGGTGTCGCCTTCGGGGGCGAACGGGGGCATGCGCCGGGATTCGGCCCCGCTGGGCGGCTCCACCCGGATCACGTCGGCACCGAAGTCGGCCAGCAACCGCCCAGCCAACTCACCCTTGATGTCGGCCATGTCGATGACCCTCAGGCCGCTCAGCGGCAGTTCATTCGAAGACACGAAGCGCGACACTACCCCCAGCATTCACGCGGGTTCGAAGAACGTGGTCAACTAGCGAGATGAGCAAGCGGACCAACCTTGAGATCCTTCAGTCGGTGTTCGACTCCATGGGCGATGCCGACGCAGTGGTGGCCCACTACACCGACGACTATGTGCTGGAGCTGCCCTACGCCCATCCCGAGAATCTGGATCGGACCGAGGGCAAAGAGGCGGTGCGGGAGCGGCTAGTGGGAGCTTTCCAATTGTTCCGCTTCACCCTGCACATCACGGAGGTGTACCCGTGCGCCGATCCCGATCTGCTGATCGCCGAATATGTCAGCCAGGGTGAGGTGATCCCTACCGGCCGCCGCTACTCCAACCGCTATATCGGCGTATGGCGCTTCCGCGACGGCAAAGTCTGCTTTACCAGGGAGTACCTCAACCCGGAAATAGCCCGGGCTGCGATGGCGCCTGCTGAGGGCTAGCGGTTAGAACCTGCCGCCCCCGAAGCCCCCGCCGCCAAGACCCCCACCGCCGAAGCCTCGCATGAGGGGACCTTGGGACCGTTCGTTGAAAGTGTCGCTGATGCCGGATTGCTCGAACCCCATGGGCACCTGGCCGGTGGTGGCGTAGATGTAGAGAGCCATTTGAAAGATGGCGGTGAGGGTGCTGATCACCACCGACACCAAAGCGATCCAGCCAAACCCGATAACGATCGCGACCAGTGCGCCTACCGATCCTGCTGACGCCCCCAAAGCGATGATGATGATGCCTGGGATGGCGACCACGAATCCGATGATGCCGAACCCCACCTGGGCGATCAAGTTCTCACCCCAAGTGTGGCGCAGCAGCTCTCCTGAGCGGCTCAGCGACTGGAACGGCCCGGTCTGCTCGACCACCAGGATGGGCACTACCAGGAAGGTGAGCACCCCCCAGGCCATGTTGAGGAGGCTGCCGAGAATGCGAGCGACGATGTTGTCCGAACTCTGTATCAGTCGAATGATCATCCCGACGGTCAGCGCGAGAATCGCCCAGGGCACGATCACGTGAAGCCGGGAGAACGCACCCTTGATGGCGCTGGAGATTGTGGGATCACCCCCGCTGAACCTCTCCCGGGCTCCCGATACCACTGCGGCGTTGAAGAACACGGTGATGACTGTGACGGCAAGCAAGATGATGATCCCGCCAATCCACAGCATGGGATCGCTTCCCGCGCTGCTGCCCCCGTCGTCAATCCCATCGGTGGAAAGCCAGATGGGCAGGCCAACGGCTAATACCACCGCTATCGAGGCCAGTGCCCCCAGTATCGGCAAGATCGCCAGTTCTCGATCATGTTGCAAAACCGCCCATGACGCTTTGGCGGTGTCCATAGTTCGGCGAAATCGACCCATAGCCGAAATGCTACCAGCGAAGGACGACGGTTTTGCGGCGACGAATTCGAGGGCTATTGACTGGCTCGTACCAGCGGCACTTCGCAGGACTGGTCGAAGTCGATCTCCACGGTGATGTGGCCGTTGCCGTGGGGACCGGCCCCCCAGGAGGGCATGACCGCGGAGTACAGGCCGGTGCCTCCGGCGACCAGGATGAGCAGGGCCTCGGGGCTGCTCAGGGCATGGATTGTCACGTCTGGATCTTCGCCTTGGCTGCGCTGATGGCGGTCGATGCCCGAACCCCGGGCCCGAACCGCAGACAGCTCCGACCAGGATCGCTTGGCCCGTTGATGGAGTGCCTCGGCGATGGAGGCCCGGTCGTGGCCCACGTCGGCCAGGGCGATGGCGTGGTCGGGGTTGAGCACCAGCACCTGAGTTCCCCGGGCGAAATGTGTGTTGTTGGCCCCCAGCCCCGACAGCGAGGCGGCCAGCACATTCAGCAGGTGGTCGGCGTACACCTCGGGGTTGTCGTCGGGAAAGCACAGCACCGAATGCGGCCCTTCGGTGCATGACACTGTGACCGTGCTCTGGTCGATGCCATAGCCCAGTGAGGTGTGCAGCGGCGGGAAGGGGCTGGCCTCCTCGTCCTCGCCCAGACAAAAAGTGAATTTGCCGGGATGGCCGAGCAGCGCCATGTCGGAGGTGCCCGGTCGCCCGCCGCCGATGTTGATCATGGCCAGGCGCACCGCCCGGCCAATGCTTGCGTTGGCCCGGTGGCCGGGGCCCAGCGCGCCGAAGCCCGAGGCGATGCCGCACGCTCCTACCGCCGGTCCGTTGACCACTAGCAGCGGCCCCAGGTTGTGGGTGGTGGCCTGTACTTCGGTCATGTCCAACCGGGGGTCGGACACCGCCCGGACAGCGGCCACCACCACCGGGAAGTAGTCGGACAGACAGCCGGCCATCACCGCAGCAATGGCGGCCTTCTCCACAGTGGCCTCGCCCAGGTTGGGGCCAAGCTGGCCCAGCGAGACATCGCCGTCGAGGCCCGAGGCCAGAACCATGCGCTCGACCCGGGCCGGGGTGGGTATCACCACGGGCAGGCCGTCGGTGCATCCCGCCTCGTGGAGCTGTTCGAGAGCGTCCTCCTCGGAGAGCGCTGTCAGCCGTTTGCTCATTCGGCGGTGCCCAGCGCCTGGAGCACCTCGTCAGCGATGTCGTCGGCCACCATCTTCATGGCCTTTTCCCCGGTGCCGGCTACCGGGTGGGGGAGGATCACCCGGGGAATGTCGGGCATGCCCGCCGACCGGGATACGAAGTCGCCCTGGGGGGAGAATTTGGTGGTCACCAAAGCCACCGCTGGGGTGTCGTGGTGGGCGGCTTTGATGGCGTCACGCACGGTGCCGCTGGTGCAACTGCCTCAATGGCCGTACGCAGCCACCACCGCGTCGCACGTCTCGGTGATCTCGCCCATGAGCTGGTCGTCGGCCACCATCGAGGCGTTGCCCTTGTTCCAGGCTCGAACCTCCACGTCGGGGCGCACCCTACGCAGGCTCTCGCCCACCGCATCCATGAACGGCACCGAGTCGGGAAATCCGTTGGCCAACAGCCCGATGGTGAGAGCTCCGCTTCCTGCGGACAGCTCGTAAGGGGTTACTGATTTGCCCGGATCAGCCTGTGGGTCCAAGTATTCGATCGCCATGGCTCTACGGTAGTGCAAGTGCGTCAGTGGAAAGCATGGGCTGTGATTGCGGTGATCGCCGCCACCGTCGGAGTTGTGGCCGTGGTGGTGGATCGGCAGTTCTTCGTTGAGGAAGATCCCGTGTTCACCACTTCACCGGCACCGATCCCGTCGTCGCCTGTCTCGACTCCCGCATCGACGGCCCCGCCTTCGCCCGAACCCACGCCCACTGGAGAAACCACCCCCACCGAGGCACCCACCCTCACGCCCACTCCGGTACCCACACCCACGCCCTATCCCGGCTGGGTGGATCCAGCCACTGCCTTCCAGCCGTCCAGCGGTATGCCCGGGTTGCTCACCTTCCGGGGCAATCCCACCCGCACCTTTTACGGCACAGGTCCGGCTCCCCAGGCGCCGGAGGTGCTATGGCGGTTCACCGGAAGCGACGAGCGGGATCTGTGCTCGCTCACCACTTGGGAAGCGGGCACCACCCTGTGGTGCGGCGCGGGCTGGACTGGCCAACCGGCGGTGATCGAGTGGGATGAGCGCACCTGGGTGATTGCGGGCACCTACACCCCGGGGGTCCACTTCCTGGACGCCGCTACCGGCGAGCAACTGCTGCCCGAGTTCGTCGTGGGCGATCTTGTAAAGGGTTCGGTGACCGTCGATCCCGACGGCTATCCCCTGGTGTACTTCGGAGCGCGCGACAACGAATACCGGATCATTGCCTTCGACCGGGAGGAGCCGACCCAGCTCTGGTCAATGCATGCCAATGAAGTGTCGCCGGTGCTGTGGAACGACGATTGGGACGGCGCCTCCCTGGTGTTGGACGACTACCTGTTCCAGGGCGGGGAGAACAGCCACTTCTTCATCATCAAGCTGAACCGCGGCTTCGGCGCTGACGGGATGGTGACCGTCGATCCCGAAGTGGTGTTCTCCAACCCCGGCTGGGACGACGAGCTGCTCAACGTGGTGACCGACGGCAACGTATCCATTGAGGCGGGAATGACCGTGGTGGGCAACACCCTTTATTTCGCCAACTCCGGGGGCCTAGTGCAGGGCTGGGACATCTCCGGGGTGGCCGACGGACAGGTGCCCGAGCGGGTGTTCCGCTACTGGGCGGGCGACGACGTGGACGCCACCGTGGTGGCCGACGGCGAGGGCTTCTTGTACGTGGGTGTGGAGTATGAGCGGGGCAATGCCCGCAGCCAGGAGTTGGGCCAGATGCTCAAGCTCGACCCTTTGGCCGAGGATCCCCTGGTTTGGGGCACAGACCTCCGCAACGCTGACATCGACGGGGTGTGGGCCACCCCGGCGCTGACCGAAGAGATGGTGTACGTGCCCACCAACGCCGGCTTCCTGTACGGGTTGAGCCGCGAGACCGGCGAGGTCGTTTGGTTCAAGCGGCTGATCGGTCCGGTGTGGTCATCACCGGTGGTGATCGGCGAGGTGCTTATGCAAAGTGACTGCGCGGGCAACATCTACGCCTACGACATCTCGCTCCCCTCGGTTGAACCGCCCGAGCTGTGGCGCATGTCGCTGGGCGGCTGTGTGGAGGCCACCCCTGCGGTGTGGAAGGGCGTTATCTATGTAGCCGACCGCGTCGGCGGCTTCTACGCCATCGGCGATCGTTGAGCGCTCGCATATCCTGACGCCGTGGCCGAGCCCTACTACAACATCACCCGGTGGACCGAGGTTGACGACGGCGGCCACTTCCCCGCCCTTGAAAACCCCGATGTGCTGGTGGAAGAGGTACGGGCCTTCTTCCGCCCCATTCGCTGAAGACCCCTGAGCAGAAAGAGACCATTGCCATGACTCGACTGGGAATCATCGGACTGGGCGACATGGGCGGCGCTATCGCTGAGGGCGTGCTCACCGGCCAGTGGGACGACGAGGTGACCGTGGTGGGCTACGACATATCTGCCGAGGCCATGGACCGGTTTGCCGATCTGGGCGGCACACCGGCCGCCTCGGTAGGGGAGCTGGCCTGCCAGGTGGACTTGGTGGCGGTGGTGGTGATCGATGACGCCCAGGTGAGCCAGGTGTGTCGGGGTGCCGATGGGGCCATCGCCGGGGCGGCCGAGTCGGGGGCGATGGTGGCTGTTCACTCCACCGTTCTGCCCGCCACGGTGGTCGAGCTGGCCGCCGAGGCCGACGAAGCCGGGGTGGCGCTGATCGACGCTCCGGTCACCGGCGGCACCTATGCGGCTCGAAGTCGTGACCTGGTGGTGTTTTGCGGGGGTGATGAGGCGCACACCGAGCAGGGGCGCCCCCACTTCGAGCGCTATGGCGGCATGGTGGTCAACGTCGGCCCCCTGGGCGCAGGGCTGCGAGCAAAAGTGGCCCGAAACCTCATCAGCTACGCCGAAATGGCCGTGGCCTTCGAGGCCATCTCGTTGGCCGCAGCCGCCGACGTGGACTTGAAGGCGTTCGCCGACATCGTGAGCTATTCCGACCGCAACATCGGCCCTCATATGGGCGTGTTCACCCGCCCGATCGTCTATCCGCCCCTCGCGTTCGGCGGCAGCTTCACCCGCATTGCCCACAAAGACCTGGGCGGCGCGCTCGCCTTGGGCGAGGAATTGGGCGTCGAGTTGCCCATCACTGCGCTGGTCGACCAGCACATCGATGCCGCATTCGGCGAGTAGCCGCGACGCGGGACTAGGGCTCGGGCAGTACCCGGCGGCTACTCGAAGGTAACGGTCCCGGCATCGAGCACCACCCGGTCGCCCACCCTGGTCTGGAACCGGGCTGACCCGCCGCCCTCGTCCCAGATGTGGACGTCGAGGGTCTCGCCCGGAAGCACCGGCGAGGAGAAACGGCCGTTCATCGACTTGAAGCGAGCCGGATCGCTGGCGCACAGGGAGTGCAGCAGCGCCCTACCGGTGAAGCCATAGGTACACAAGCCGTGGAGAATGGGGGTATCGAATCCGCCGGCGGCGGCAAACGACGGGTCGGAATGCAGCGGGTTGCGGTCGCCGTTGAGCCGATAGAGCAGGGCCTGGTCGGAACGGGTCTCGTAGGTGACCACATGGTCGGCGTCGCGCTCGGGCACCTTCGGCGGGCTAGCCGGACCCCGGTCGCCGTCCCAGCCCCCTTCGCCCCGGATGAACAGCGAGGTGACGTTGGTGAACAGCGGCTGGCCGTCGGCGGTGTCGGTGGCCTCGCTTTCCAGCACAACTAGGGCGGCCTTGCCCTTGTCATAGATGCCGGCCACGCGGCTCACCGAACTGACCGTGGCCGCTACCGGCAGCGGCTTGTGGAGGGTGAACCCCTGCTCGCCATGCACCAGCAGCGCCGGGTTGTAGGTCCCGATCTTGGCCAGAGGGCTGTTGGCGCTGCCCACACCGCCGCCCAGAACCACGCACATGGTGGGCAGAGCCTTCTGCTCCACGTCTTTGGTGTTCTCGGTGGTGAACTCCAGCTCGAACCCGGTGGGATCGCTCATGCCCGCGCCCACGCCCAAGGAGTACAACAGGGCATCTTTGGACTTCCAGCTTGAGGTGCTCGGATCGCTCTCGGCGCCGACGGCGTTTGGGTCGAGGGGCATGGGGGACTCCTAACGGGATTGGGGTTCTTGGGCGCCTGGTTGCGCCGTGACGGTACCCAAAACATACCGTTGCCGTCGTGGCCCATATCAATCAGCCAGGCGGCCCGTTCCAGGCCATAGACCATCCGGCGGTGGCCAGCCGGGAGCGGGAGCTGCGGGCGCTGGCCGACGCGGTACGACGGCTGGTGGCCGCCACCGTCACCAACACCGCCTCGCCCGCTGACACCGCCGCGCTGGCCGACGAGGCCAACGCCCTAGCCGACCGCCTCGAGGCCCATGTGCCCGCCGAGCCCCCGCCCCGTTACGGCCCTGGCGGACATGAAATTGAGGGCCCGCCCATTACCCACAAGCGGGCGCCCTTCGACTATGTGACCGGCATTTGCAATCCCACGGCGGTACCGGTGGAGATGACCGTTCACATGGACACCGATCCCCCCAAGACCCGGGGCCGGGCGGTGTTCACAACCGTGTATGAGGGACCGCCCGGATGCGTCCACGGGGCGGCTATCGCCGCGGCGTTCGACATGGTGTTCACCAGCGCTTGCTCCACCCGAGACGCCAGCGGGCCCACCATGATGCTGTCGGTGCGCTACCGGCGCCCCACGCTGCTCAACGTGGAGACCGTGTTCGAGGGGTGGGTGGAGACCTTCGACGGCACCATTACCGAGGTCAAGGGCCACGCGTTGCAAGACGGCCAGGTCACTGCGCTCGCTGAGGGGGTGTTCCGCCACCTCGACCGCGAGAAGCTGAACCAGCTCGCCCAAGCCCGGGGGCCGAATTCTGAGAACGTCGCCGACTAAGACGGCCCGGCACCGACAGCTCTAGCCCGTTACCCCCACCGGTTTCGACGGGGTGAACTCGGCGGGCAGGTGCTTGATGCCGTGGATGAACGCCGAAGACAGCGGCTCCGGCTCGCCGGTGGCGCGGATATCTCCGATGCGGGTGAAAAGCTCGCGGAACATCACCTTGATTTGTCTGCGGGCCAAGTGGGCGCCGAGGCAGAAATGCGGCCCGGGACCGCCGAAGCCGATATGGGGATTCGGGTCGCGCAGCACGTTGAACGTGTGGGGGTCGTCGAACACCGAGGTATCACGGTTAGCGCAGATGTAGCTCATCGCCACCATGTCGCCCTCTTCGATCTTCTGGCCCTCCAACTCGGTGTCGCACAGGGCGGTGCGGCGCATGTAGGAAACAGGGCTGGCGAACCTTACGATCTCCTCCACCGCGCTGGCGGCCACGCCCTTGAAGTCGTCTGTCCAGATGCGTCGCTGGTCGGGGTGGTCGGTGAGGTACACCAGCCCCCAGCTTGTGGAGTTCCGGGTGGTCTCGTTGCCGGCCACCACCAGCAAAACGAAGAAGCTGGCCAACTCGGCACGCGTCAGCTTCTCGCCGTCGACTTCGGCGTTTACGAGAATGCTGGTCAAGTCGCCGGAGTCCACCCCCACCTTCGACTCCGCCACCTCGTCCATCAGATTCGACAATGCCTCGCCTGCTATGAGAATGGCAGTGACCAGGTCGGTCGACTCGGGTACGTACTCCTCATCGGCTGCGCCGAGAATCACATTCGTCTGATCGAACACGAAGTCGTGCTCGGACGCAGGTATCCCCATGAGGTCGCACACGATCCGCAACGGCAGACGGGCCGCCACTTCAGTGACGAAATCGCACTCGCCCTGCTCGCACACCTCGTCCACGATCAGCCGGGCCTGGTCGTGGATCGAGCTTTCCAGACGGTCGAGCATCCGGGGGGTGAAGCCCGCCGATACGAGCCGCCTCAGGCGGGCGTGGCGGGGGTCGTCCATGGCGATGATCGAGTTGAAGTACTCGTTGAACTCCGGGGGGAAGTCGTTGATGGTCACCCCCGAAGACGAGGAGAAAATCTGCGGGTTGCGGGACATCTCGAGGATCGTGGAGTGCCGGGTGACGAGCCACGCGCCTGGCGTCCGCACGCTTTCCAGATCGCCGGTGAATTCGAACCCGGGATAGAACGTGAGGGGCCGGGAGCACACCTCTTTCAGGTCGGCGTCAATCACTCGGCGGTCCCGCCTCCAGAAGGCGTTGTGCAGCGGGTTGTGAGGGTCGGCCTCAGTAGCAGGCGGAGGCTTGGCGAAGGTGTCGCTTATGGCTCTCGATTCGGTTGGCACTGCGGTCATATGAGCAACCTCTGTTCACCTAACTCTCAATAGCGTGATGTGGTCCTGACTGTAATGGCTAGCCGGATACCGCATTCACCATGGCCATTTGGAGCGCAGGTGCGGCCCGAAGTCCTCGATGAACTCCAGCAGCGGCTCCTTGACGTGCTGCTCATACCGCCACTTGTTGTCAGCGAACCATTCTCGGTTGTTGTTGGCCTGCAAGTCGGACAGGAATTCGAAGAGTTCTGGAGTGAAGTGAGGCTGTACAACCCGTGTCCTATCGCATGGAGTCGTGCTGATGCGAAATCGGGGGCTTACGATCTGCACGGCTGGGCTGCTCACATCGCATCATCTACACCGCGAGCGAAGGTCAGATCTCTGGCCAATTAGACCAGGGTTGAGAGGTTCTGGTCGGGGGCGGGGCCGGGGTTGACTTTGGGGCCGGGGGTCCAGGCGACGGGGAGGTGTTTGACGCCGCCGATGAAGTTGGAGCGCAGCCACTCGGGCTCGCCCACTCGGTGGATGTCGGGCATGCGCTCGATGATCTCCTGGAAGATGAGGCGCAGCTCCATCTTGGCCAGGTTGGCGCCCAGGCAATAGTGGGCCCCGCCGCCGCCGAAGGCGATCTGCTCGTTGGGGGTGCGGTTCACGTCGAAGGTGAACGGGTCTTCGAACACCTCTTCGTCCCGGTTGGCCGAGATGTGCCAGATGACGATCTTGTCGTGCTTGTCGATGTGCTGGTCCCTGATCTCGGTGTCCTCGGTGGCAGTGCGGCGGAAGTGCAGCACCGGGGTGGACCACCGCAAGAGTTCGTCGATGTGGGTGTCGGTCACCCCGTCGGGGGAGTTCTTGATGCTCTCGAACTGCTCGGGATGGTCCATCAGCGCCAGCATCCCCTGGGCGGTGGCGTTGCGGGTCGTCTCGTTGCCGGCCACGGTGAGCAGCAGCATGAACATGTCGAATTCCAGCTCGGTCAGCCGGTCGCCGTCGATCTCTGCGTTTATGAGCTTGGTGACGATGTCGTCGCGGGGGTTTTCCGCCCGATCCTTGGCTAGCTGGTTGGTGTAGGCGTATAGCTCGGCACCAGCCGCCACGCCGTCTTCGGCGCCGCCGGCGTACTCGGGGTCGTCGACGCCGATCAAGCGGTTGGACCAGTCGAACAGCATCATGCGGTCTTCCTGGGGCACGCCCATGATCTCGGCGATGGCCTGGAGCGGGAGTTCAGAGGCCAGATCCACCACGAAGTCGGCCTCGCCCTTTTCGATCACGTTGTCGACAATGAGGATGGCTCGGTGCCGCAGGTATTGCTCGATAAGGCCGATCATTCGGGGGGTGAAGCCTTTGTTCACCAGCCTCCGGTAGCGGGTGTGCTTGGGGGGATCGGTGGTGAGCATCATCACGCCCCGGGAGTCGAGGCCGCCGTTGTCGCGGGTGCCAGGGTCGGGGATGGAAGTGCCGCCGATCTCAGAGGAGAAGCGCTCGGTGTCGCGGTTCACCTCCACCAGATCGTCGTGTTTGACCACGTTCCAAAACGCCGGGCCGTTGGGATCCTGGTGCAAGAAGACGGGGGCTTGGTCCCGCAGCACCTTGAACATCTCATGGTGCTCTTGGCGCACGAATCGGTCGGGGTCGAGCAGGTTGACTTCGGTGAGCTTCACAGTTCTTTCCTTTGCTGTGATCGTTGCCGAGTGTCGGCCAGTGTACGGGACGGTCCGATGCGACAAGATACCGAGGTGCGAAATGACGGGGAACCGGTGAGGCAGCTATGACAGCAGGGGCTAACCAGGGCGCTGAGCGGGCCGACGGAGCCAGCGTGGGCGAAGGCGTCCACATGCAGGCCTCGATCCTGGAGGGCGTCCGGGTGGTGGACTTCTCGACCGGGGTGCCTGGCCCCTATGTCACCAAGCTGTTGGCTGACGCCGGGGCCGACGTCATCAAGGTGGAGGACGGGGAGGGCGACCCGGTACGCCGCTGGTCGGCCACCCGGGCCGACTTCGAGGGCGACAGCGCGCTGTTCCAGTTGCTCAACGCCTCCAAACGGGGCATTGTCGGGACCCCCGGCGACCCCGAGATCGAGGAGCTGGTGGCCACTGCCGACGCAGTGGTGGAGTCGTTTCCCGCCGGATCGGGCCTGGGGCGGACTTGGGCCGAGCGCCACCCCCACCTGGTGGTGCTGTCGGTGACGCCCTACGGACAGGACGGTCCGCTGGTTTCCCACCCGTCTACCGAGTACACCGTGCAGGCCCAGTGCGGGGCCATCGCCTGTCGGGGGCGGCCCGACCAGCCCCCGATCCACGCCGGAGGGGGCATCGCCGAGTGGACCGCGGGGGCTTACGCCGGTCCTGCGGTGCTCTCCGCGCTGCTGCGGGCCCGGCGCACCGGGCGCGGCGAGCACATCGATTTGGCGGTTGCCGACGTGATGGGCATCGCCTCCACCACGTTCAGCGACCTGGCCCATTCCATGCGGGGCGGCGGCCACGACTTCGACCGGGTGGCCCGGTCGGTGGAGGCGCCCTCCATCGAGCCCGCCCTCGACGGCTGGGTGGGGTTCAACACCAACACTGCCCTGCAATATCAGGGCTTCGTGCTGATGATCGAGCGCCCCGACCTGATCGACACCGAGTGGAGCCAGATCGGGGAGAGGGCCGGCCGCTTGGACGAGTGGAATGCCATGGTCCACCCCTGGACCAGTCGCCACACCGTGGCCGAGATCGTCAAGGCCGCCTCCGATCTGCGGGTACCGGTGGCCGAGGTGAACGACGGGCGCAGCGTGCTCGACAACGAGCAGTTCGCAGCCCGGGGGGCATTCGTACGCAACCCCGGCGGATTCCTCCAGCCCCGACCGCCCTACTTGATGGACGACGGCGGCGAGCGGCGCCCGGCCACGCCCGCGCCCCAGTTGGGCGAGCACACCGGCACAATCGAAGCCCGCCCCCGGCCGGAGCCGTCGGCTGCTGACGGCTCGCACGATCTGCCCTTGGCCGGAGTAAAGGTGTTGGACCTCACCAGTTGGTGGGCCGGGCCGTCGGCCACCGGCACGCTGGCCATGCTGGGCGCGGATGTGATCCACATCGAGTCCACCGGCCACCCCGACGGCATGCGCATGACCGGGTTCATGTTCGGGACCGAGGACTGGTGGGAGTGGAGCTCGATGTTTGTGGCCATCAACCCCAACAAGCGGGACCTGACGTTGGACTTGGACACCGAGGCGGGCATGGACCTCCTGTGGCGGCTCATCGAGGGTGCCGATGTGGTGATCGAGAACTTCTCCCCCCGGGTGGTGGAGAAGTGGGGCCTGAGCTGGGAGGCCGTCTCGGCCCGCAACCCCCGAGCGGTGTTCACCCGGATGCCCGCGTTCGGACTGAGCGGGCCGTGGCGGGATCGGGTGGGGTTCGCCCAGACCATGGAGCAGCTCACCGGCATGGCCTGGGTCACCGGCCATCTCTACGACCAGCCCCGCATCATGCGCGGGCCGTGCGATCCCATCGCCGGGATGCACGGCGCCTACGCCGCGATATTGGGCCTGGCCGTGCGGGAGCGCACCGGCCAGGGAGTGTTCGTGGAGTCCACCATGGTGGAGGCCGCCCTCAACTGCTCGGCTGAGCAGATCGTGGAGTACACCGCCTATGGCAACGTGATGGAGCGGGCCGGCAACCGGAGTCCCTACGCCGCCCCCCAGGGGCTCTACCCCTGCCGGGGCCATGAGCAATGGCTGGCGCTGGCTGTGGCCACCGATGAGCAGTGGCTGGCGCTGGTGGAGGTGCTCGGGTCGCCGGACTGGGCCGATCGGCCGGAGTACGCTACCGATGCCGGTCGTCGGGAGAGCCACGACGCCATCGACGAGGGGCTGTACGCCTGGGCCGCCGAGCAGGACCTTGACGAGATCGTGGCCCGGTTGGTGGAAGCGGGCGTGCCTGCCGCTCCGGCGTGGGATCCCCGTCTTCAGAACGAGAATCCCCAGCACGCCCATCGGGGCCTTTTCGAGATGGTCGAACATCCGGCGGTGGGCACCCACCCCATGCCGGGAATGCCCTATCGGTTCGCCTCGGTAGACCGCTGGATCACCTCTCCTTCGCCCACCCTGGGCCAGCACAACCACGAGATATTGGCCGAGCTGGGCGTGTCGGCTGACAAGATCGCTGCGCTAGAGGCTGACGGCGTTATCGGCACCCGCCCCAAGGGCCTGTGAGCACCCGCCCGGTGAGAGGATGAAGCCATGAGAGCAGTGCGATGCGTCGACGGCCGTCCCACCACCGTGGAGGTGGCCCCTCCTGAGGGCGCGGGAGTGCGGATCAAGATGGCCTCGGCGGGAGTGTGCGGCTCCGATCTGCACATGCTAGAGCTGGGAATGCTCAACACCTTCACCATCGGTCATGAGTTCGCCGGCTGGCTGGAGGACGGCAGCCCGGTGGCCATCGAGCCCATCCACGGCTGCGGCACCTGCGAGATCTGCCTAGCCGGCGACTACAACCGCTGCCCGGTCACCCTGACCGACATCGCTGGCATCTCCCGCGATGGAGGAATGGCCGACGAGATCCTTATGTGGCCCGAAGCCGTTGTGCGGTTGCCCGCGGGAGTGGACGCCCGGGATGCCTGCCTAGTGGAGCCGCTGGGCATCGCGGTACACGGCTTCCGCTTGGCCGGGTTGCGGGGCGACATGCGGGTGGCCGTGATCGGCGGCGGCCCGATCGGCCAGACTGCGCTGGGCGTGGCTCGCCTGGCCGGATGCGAGGTGGCCATCTCTGCTCGCCACGACGCCCAAAAGGAGGCCGCCGAGCGCCTGGGGTCGGCCCCGCTCACCGATGAGCCCTACGACATCGTGGTGGAGGCCGCTGGTACCGCCTCAGCCCTGGCCGATGCGGC
>JAPOVT010000015.1 GCA_026708015.1 bacterium | reverse complement strand
ATCGGCCGCGACGGCGGCGACTGGAGCTTCGACTTCTACATGGAGACCAAGAACATCAGTATCGCCCTCGACACCCACAGCATCCCCAAGCTGGGAGGCTGATGGATATGGGTCTCTACTACGTGCAGAAGTTCCTCTACGAGCTCAACCGCGACGAAGGAATTCAGCAGCAATACCACGCTGATCGGCGCGGCGTGCTCACCGGGTATGAGCTGACCGATGAGGAGATCGAGGCCCTGGTGGAGCCCGACATCGGGCTGTTGTTCCACCTCGGAGTGAACGGCCAGATCCTGATGCACTTCGCAGCACTGCATCAGATCGAGTGGGCCGACTACCTCCAGCGCATGAGAGACGGCATCGCCAAGCACGGCCCGGTACGCGAAGGGGTATACGCCATGACCGGCTACAAGGGAGTGGGAGAGGCCTGATGGCGCTCGTTTACGCAGGAGTTTGCAGCCATGCCCCGGGCATCACCGGACGGGCCGACCAGGCGGACACCGAAGTACGCGACTGTTTCTACGCCGCCTTTCGCCGGATGCGAGAAGACATCGAGGCCAGCGGCGCCGAAGCGCTGATCGTGATCGCCGCCGAGCATTTCGCCAACTTCTTCATGGACAACATGCCCAGCTTCGCCATCGGCATGGCCGACTTCTACGACGGACCCATCGAGGACGCCGTATGGCTGGGCATCGACAAATTCCGCGCCCCCGGCAACCGCGACCTATCACAGCGGATCATCACCGAGGTGATGCAGACCTCCGATGTCGCCTACGCCGAAGAGTGGAAGTTCGACCACGGCATCGCCGTCCCCCTCCACTTTCTGACCCCCCGATTCGATATGCCCATCATCCCGGCCAACATCAACTGCCAGGGCCCGCCGCTCACCCCCCTGCACCGGGCCTGGGCGTTCGGGGAGTCGCTACGCCGAGCCGCCGACGCCGTTCCCGAAAAAATCGCCATCGTGGGCACCGGGGGCATATCCCACTGGCCCGCCACCCCCGACTCCGGCAAGATCAACGAGGCCTGGGACCGCGACTTCCTCGACCGATGGTGTCGAAACGACCGGGACGCACTGCTCGGCTATGACGACTTGACCGTGTATGCCGACGCCGGCCAAGGAGGGTTCGAGATCAGAACATTCATCTGCATCAGCGCGGCAGCCGCAGGAGCCCCCGGCACAGTCCACTTCTGCGAACCCATCCCCATCTTCGCCGTCAGCTGCACCATCGCCAGCTACAACCTATGGGGCAACGATCCGATGCCCAAAACGCCCTGAGGGGCAGCTCACAAGTCGGCCAAAGGGGACCGATTGGTGCCGCCGAGGGTGATGCTGCCGACCGGCAGCACAGAGACTTCATGCCAGAGGCGGAGCTGTGTCTGCCCTCCGAGCTCGCCGACCATCGCTAAGAACGAGTCGAAAATGGCCAGGTGGGTTGGGTGGGAGCGGGACCAAGCTTCCAGCGACGCCAAGTCTCGGAACCAGCCGACAAAGCTCGTGGACTCCAAGTCCTCCCCGTCGAGGGTTTGCTCCCGCAGAAAGCGGCTGGATATGCAGCCGGTGTCGGGGTTTCGAGCGAGGAACTCGATCCCCGCTTCCAAGTTGGGGACTACCTGCTCGAAGTAAAGGGTTCGCTCATCTTTGCCGCAGTGATGCCAGACCTGCCCTGATCGGATAAGGCACAGGTTGGTGGGTGCCGCCGCACGGGGTTCAGAGGACAGATCTGAATCGGCGCTTGCCGGTATCCGGTCTCGAGCGGCCCCCCAATACTCGTGAACGTCAGTGTGCTCGGCTGGGCTGAGGTTACGTACTCCCGGGGTGACTTGGTCGGTGGAATGAAGCGTCTCCCAGCGATCTGAGGGAATGAACGCTGCTTCTTCAAGCACTCCTGGTAAAGCCATGACGGTCTTCACATCAGGGCGATCTCGCCATAGCCCGTAGGCGGCAGGGTCGTCCCAGTAGCCGAGAAAAACAGCAACCGGAACGTCATCGTTGACCACCCTGGCCCGCTCCAAGTGGGCAGGAGTGCTATCGCCAGAAGTCAATGCGGTCAAGAGCCCGTGGGCAGCTGAGGTCTCGCGGGGATTTCTTGCGAAGAGCATGGAATGGACGGTTGCCTCGGGGAGTCCGACTGCGGTCCATGCTGGGGCTTGTGGCGTGTGCCCTTCAGGTCTGTTGGCGGTCATGGATCCTCCTTGCATTCACCGTTCGATCCGATTGCGGGGCGAGGGGCCTCCTCAGTGTCGCCGAGATAGGCCGCTTGAAGTCGGTCAGGCTGGCGGCGCACTTCTGAGGCCCTGCCCTGGAGCGCCACCGATCCCCGAGCGAGGACGGTGGCGTGTTGGCCCAAGGCCAGTGCTCGGTCGGCGAACTGCTCTACGAGCAGCACCCCAATTCCGTCAGCAGCCATGTCGGCCACTGCGGCCAGCATCCGGTCGACGATGGCGGGCGCTAAGCCCAATGAGAGTTCGTCGATCAGCAGCACTCGGGGTTGCTGCAATAGCGCCCGCCCCAGTACGACCATTTGCTGCTCGCCTCCCGACAGGTTTGCCGCCTTGACTGTGGCGCGGCTCCGAAGCTCAGGAAACAGCTCGAATGCCTGATCCGGCCGATGCGCAGCGACGAGGAGGTTCTCCTCCACGGTGAGGTTGGGGAATACCGTCCGGCCCTGCTGCACATAGGACAATCCGAGTGCCACTCGCCGCCGCCGAGAGAACCGAGTGATATCGGCCCCGCCCATGAGCACCCGGCCTTTGCTGGTGGGGATGACGCCGCTGATGCCGTCCAACAGGGTGGACTTGCCTACCCCATTCGCGCCCAACAACACCGTCACCTCTCCCGCTTTCACCGTTAAGTCCACTCCCCGGACGACCGGCTGGCCCAGACGGTTGACTTGCAATTCCTCGACGCTCAGCGCCGCTCCTGGGGCTGGAGCTGCTGGCCGGGTCACGATGCCCGTCCCAGATAGGCGGCCACGACGTCGGGGTTGGACAAAACTTCCGAAGGGGTGCCAGCCGCTATGACCCGGCCGAAGTCCAACACGATCGCGGTGTCGCACAACGAGGCCACAACGTCCAAGTCGTGCTCGATCAACAGCACCGCGGTGTGCAGTGTGATCGGGACCTGGGCGAGGGCATCGACGAATCGCTCCCTTTCGTGTCCGGCCAGCCCGGCGACTGGCTCGTCCAACAGTACGGCTTTCGGCCGGGAGATGATCGCTCCGCAAACCTCCAAGATCCTCCGGGAACCCACATCCAAAGCGGCGACCGGAGTAGAGGCGGGCGGAAGTGAGAACCACGAGACCGCCTCTTCGACCGGCAGTCCGGACCCGGAACCGGCGAGATCCAGATAGCCGCCCACAGTCAGGTCGCGGGGGGTGAGGCCCTGCTGGAAGGTTCGCCGCATGCCCATCCGGGCTCGCTTGCGCGGGGGCAGCGAGGAAATGTCCATCCCGTCGAGGATTACCCGCCCCTGGCTGCTGGCAAGAAATCCGCTCACGATATCGACCAAAGTTGACTTGCCGGCGCCGTTCGGGCCGATCACGCCGACGAACCGCCCCTCGGTCACCGTCAAGCTGACATCGTCGAGGGCTTGGACCGCGCCATATGACACAGCAATGTTCTGGATGTCGAGCATTGGGCCGTCCCCGCGAAGTCGCGACAGCCGGCACGCCGGGAGGGGGCTGGCGGCCGTGCTGTGGTCGGGTGTTTCGCGGGGACGGCCCAGCCGGCTGATAAGGGCTCGCAGTGCGGCAGACAGGCCGCCTTCGCCCTGGCTCAGCGCCAATACGCCTCCGACGGCGAAAATCATGGGGGCGATGTCTTGGGGAAGCCCGAGATCGCTAAGGAAATTGGGAATCAGGCGGCCGAACAGCCCGGCAAGCAACGCACCCTCGAAGTGGCCAGCGCCGAACATCAGTGCCGACGTCAATATGGTCATGGACTCGATCGGCTGGAAGCTGGCTGCGCTCACGATCCCGTGAAGCGCGACCAAAAGGGCGCCTCCGAGCCCGGCAATGGCCGCGCTCACTGCGAATGCGGACAGCTTCGTCCGAACCACGCTGCGGCCCATGGCCGCGGTGGCCCGCTCGCTGCGCCTCACCGAGAACCACCACCGCCCGGTACGGGAGCGGCGCAGCACGACCACTGCCAAGCCGACAAACCCGAGTACCGCCGCGCAGAACAAGAAGAAGCCGGGTTCGCTGCTGGCGAAACCCGGGGGGCGCACCCGGTTACCCTCGATGAGGCCGGGGAAGCCGTCGGCGAATACGACCCGGGCCACTGCTGCGCTGAACACCAGGGTGAACACGGCCAAGTTGAGTCCGCGGAGGCGCAAGGCGGGGACGCCCACCAATATCCCTACGGCGAACGGGACAAGGGCGGCGAAGGGAAGCATGGCCAGATAGGGAAGCGATGTCTTCAGATTCAGCCATCCGACTGTCCATGCGCCCATTCCCGCGAACGACATTTGGCACAAAGACAAGAGCCCGGCGTTGTCGTAGATCACCCCGACGCTCACCGCTACCACTGCTGTGATGAGCGCGCTGGTGAGCAAGAACAGCCAGAACGGATTTGCCGACCCTGCTATTGCAATGGCAGCCGCGATATACAAGGCGGAAGCGGCGAGGTCGGTGCGCCGGAAACCGAATGGCGCAGACCAGGCGAAGTCAGCGCGCCGCATCCCACACCTCGTGGCGCTGAGTCCACAACAACACGACCAGCGCGATCAGAAACGGGACTGCTCCCCGGTATTCGGCCCAGGTCGACCGATAGGAAGACACTGCTTCGACGACTCCGACTAATACGCCGCCAACCAGTGCCAAAGACAGGCTTTGGAACGCCCCAATTAACGCGGCGGCCATGGCCGGGAAGATGAGAAAGCCCAAGCTGGAGAAACTCCCCGGCAAGTTTGAGGCCACCACGATCATTCCCACTGCCGACACCAAGCCGGTGAATCCCCACACCAGCGCTGTGCGGGCGAACAGCGGAACGCCGAGCAATTCGGCTACCACCGGCAGCTCTGAGATGGCTCTGACTTGTGTCCCCACTCGGGTGGATGACAGCACCCATCCCATCAGCAAGACGGTGGCCAGGGCTACGAGCAGCACGATCACCGTTCCCGCTGTTACGACAACCCCACCCACCGTGCGGGATGCGCTGGGGAAGATCACTGGCACACTGCGGGGAGTGTCGCTGAAGAAGCGGAAGCCGACGGCGAATAGCCCCACGGTGACGGCGATCATGGCGCCAGTGCGGATCGCTCCGTCGGCTTCGCTGAACAGCCGGGCGAACATCAGCCCGACTGCTACAGAGATCACCGCCGACAAGGCCACTCCCGCAGCTGCCGCGGGCAGGAAATCCCAACCGCGGCCGTATAAGACAGCGGCGAAGTAGGCACCGAACGCTCCAACGACGGCTTGGCTGAAGTTCACCACTCCGGTCATGCGGTGGAGTACGACGATGCTCACCCCGAAGATCGCGTAGGCGCCGCCCGCCGCGAGCCCGGCTACCACCAAGGTGAGCATCCGCCGCTCCCAGGAGGCCTTACCCGGGGAGGATGACCCAGTCGTCGGCCACGGTCACCCACTCACCATCTCTCAGTTCAACGAATTTGGATGCCTGGTTGGGGGCGTGGGTCTCTCCCGGGCCGAAGGTGTAGGGCGTTCCCAGCAAGGGAGTCTCGTACGGCTCCAGGGTTCGCATCGCCTCGGCAACCGACTCTCTGGTGATCTCCCCGTTGATGCCCCGCAATGCCTCGACGAAGATAGTGGCCGCGATGTAGCCCCCCTGGGCGAACGACGTGAGCGGCACCCCAGCGTCGGTCATGAGCGACCTCCAATCGTCTAAGACGGGCGAGTCCGACCCGTATGGCTCGAATTCCGAGTTGGCCCGCAGCCCATTGCCAGCGCTGCCGAGTTGAGAGGCGATCGAGTCGGTGTAATACGAGGTGAGGCCGATCCAGATTATGTCGGACAGGCTCTGGGACTCGATTGCCCGTCCCACCGCTAGGGCGTGGGGCTCGACGCCGTCGATCACCACGGCGTCGCATCCGGCATCTCGGGCTTGCAGCATGAGCGGCGTGGGGTCGTCTTCCAGCGTGGCGGCTCCGACCCTCAGGGTGAGGGTCTTGCCGGTGAGTGCTTCCCATCTCTCCACTGCGGCGTCGAATGCCGGTGCCAAATCGGGTATGACGAATAGGTTGACGTTGCAGACGTCCTCCAGTCCGAGGGTCTCGGACGCGTAGAAGAGGGACACGGTGATTCCGGCGTACGGACCGGTGTTGACCGGGGAGATATTCGACGACAAGAAGCAAAGCGGGTCTACCCCCGTGCCCTGGATCGAATAGACCCCCTTCTCAGCGTAAAAGGCCGAGTTGACCGCGCATTCCAGTGTGCTGGCCGAACCGACCATGGCAACAACATTGTCTTGCTCCACTAGCTTGCGACCCGCGGTAGCAGCGCCTTCGGGAGTCCCCGCGTCGTCTTCGACGACCAACTGGATTGGTCGCCCGTTGATTCCGCCGCCGGCGTTAACTCGGTCGAATACCGCCTTGGCCGCCACGGAGGCCTCCGGAAAGAGAGCGCCACCAGTAAGCGAGCTCACATTGCCCACCTTGATGGGCTCGCCGGTCGCTTCCACAGGCGCGTCAGCGGGAGCCTCTGTCGCAGTGGGTGCCTCGGTAGCAACGGGTGTTTCAGTTGCCGCGGGTGCCTCGGTAGCCGCGGGTGTTTCAGTTGCCGCGGACGCGGTCGGCTTGTCGGTCGCGGCCGAATCGGTGTCGTCATCGTCGTTGCCGCAGGCTGAGGCCACCAAGACAAGGGCAAGCAGCGTTGCCAGCAACACGAGCAGCTTTGAATGGTTCTTCATGAGTTCCTCCCGGAGTCAGTTGAGATGGATTGGTATTGGTCTTCGGGGTCTCCGCTTTCCTGGCCAACCTGTCCAGGGCAGGGTGCGTTGTCGTTGGTGCCGATCGTCTCCACGGCGGGTTGCGGTCGCTTGTCAAGCAGCAGCCGGGTGACATCCGGGCGCGAGTAGTGGCCGCTAGGATCAGCTGCGGCCTTGGCCAATGGGATGAGCGACAGATCAATCTCGGCGTACACAAGCCCCTCGGTGTGCTCATCGAGCAGATTGGAGATGACCTGGCCGTCGGGTGCGAAGATACGGCTGCACCCCCCGCCCCCGCCCCCCAGCAATGCGGCCTGCTCGTCCGATTGGGCGAAGAGCTCCATCCCCGCAGGCCCGGTAACCGTGGTCGCCGCGAGTACGAACGCCGATCCCTCGACCGCGTAGACCTGGGTGGCTGCCATGTTGACCTCTTCGCCCAGCGCATAGGCCCCGCCTCTGTAGAGGCAAAACGAAGGCCAGGAGGCAACATGGACCTGCTCGCCCTGGCTGTACATTGCGAACTTGGTCAGCGGCTGGAGGTGTTCCCAACAGTTGAGCGCCCCGAGTCGACCGATTCCCTCAACTTCACCGACATGCAGGTGGCTGCCGTCCCCCTCGCCGAACAGCGCCCGCTCCACATGGGTGGGCTTGAGCTTGCGGCGTGCGAACAGGACGTCTCCGGTCGCGCTAAACCCGAACTGGGCCATATAGAGCGACCCGTAATCCTTCTCGCTGGCCCCGACAACCACGTTGATCTCATTGTCGGCCGCCGCTTTCGCTAGGCGGTCGAACCCAGGGCTACCGACCACGAGGGAGTTCTCGTGATACCGGGGGACGAACTGCATACCCCACGCCTGCGGGCCCAGCCACATGAAGTGGGGATACCCAGGAATCCAGATCTCCGGGAAAGCCAAGAGCTTGGCACCGCTGGCGGCAGCCTCGGAGATCAGGGCTACCGCCTTTTCGACTCCAGCGTCGGCGTCCAGCCAACAAGGCTCAGACTGCACAGCGGCGGCAACAAACGGCTCGGGTGTAGTCATGGGTAATTCCTCCGACGTCGACAGCCCGCTCGAGGAACGCGAGCAGACCCAGTGCCCTTCATCGCGTTGAAGGTAAGCCCGCGTCCCTCGGTTTGCTTCCCTGCGAACGTGTAGTCTTTTGTCTCTAAGCGCACACTTCGGCTGAAGCGGAGGGCAGGGGACGCAGAACGTGAGCATTTCGGCCAACACCGACGATGTAGCGCCACGGGAGCGATTCGACTTCTGGCATGAAGTGATTTGCACCGCCTACGTCCGCCTGGAGTCCGAGACACTGCCGTCGGAAAATCCATTCCACGCCGAGATTGCGATGGCGAAGATGGGCCCGCTCACGCTAAGCCGGGTTCGGTCCGAACCCCACGCTGTACAACGCTCCCCTGCGCTCATCAGCGCGGAACCCCGAGACGAAGTGCTCGTGTCCGTTCAACTTCGCGGTGAAGCTGTCGTGCAGCAGGACGAGCGCCAAGCGATCTTGCGGCCCGGCGATTTCGCAATGTACGACACCACCCGCCCCTACGACCTCATCATGAGGGAGCAATTCGAGATGCTGGTGCTGCAATTCGACCGCCAATTTCTGACCGAACGCTGTCCCGCCCCCGAGCACCTAACTGCCATCCGGATGGCCAACGACAGCAAAGTGACCGCCCCCGTATCCTCCTTCCTGCGGTCGCTGGAGCCGATCGCCCTCGGCGAGGACAACGCAGTTTCCCGCCAACTCGCAACCAGCGCACTAGACCTCTTGGGAGTAGCGCTTGCCGACCAGTTCGGCAGCGACAATTCAAGGGCAAAGCACACACAGCATTTCCTCAGAGCGTGCACCTACATCAACGCATACGCATTCGACCCAGACCTCACTCCCACGAAGATCGCCTCAGCAGTGGGAATATCGGTTCGCTACCTTCACGCGATATTCAAAGAACACGGCATGACAGTCAACCGCTACCTGATCAAACGACGCCTCGCCCGATGTCACGACGACCTCTTGAGCCCCAACTTGGCAGCCCGCACAATCACCGAGATCGCTCACATGCATGGATTCAAGCTTCGGGGGTCTGTCAGTTTTTTTGTGTAACCGGTCGTGATGGTTTTCATTTGATGTGGTC
>JAPOVT010000014.1 GCA_026708015.1 bacterium | reverse complement strand
CGGGGTGGAGCAGTCTGGTAGCTCGTCGGGCTCATAACCCGAAGGTCGCGGGTTCAAATCCCGCCCCCGCCACTAAGGGGTGTACGCCGCGTATCCCTGGTGCGGCCACCAGTTCCTCAATCCCGCCGTAGGTAGCACCCGGGTTCGCTCCATCATCGGCGATCTCGGCGACTGGTGCTCTCCCACTCAGGTGCAAGCCCACATCCACGCCATCCGGGTGGCAGGCGGCGACACCTCCGTGCGAATCGTGCCGAACGCCCACCACAGCTTCGACCGCACCACCCCCTGGAGCACGTACCCGATGCGGCCGTGGCCCCCAATGCACCCACCGTCTACATCGCCGACGACGGCGCCTTCATCCTCCCCACCTCGGATGTGCCCGACCCGGCCCTAGTCGACCTCGACGGCTTCCTCTACGCCGCCAAAGCCAGCTTCGGAGTCCGCGGCGCCCACATCGCCGGAACCCCCGACCTCGCCCCAGTATTCGTCGAAGACATGATGACGTTTTGGGCCGGCCTCATGGCACCGGGCCCGTACTAAGTCCGCTACCAGAGTTCGTCGAGGTATTGGGTGGTGCCGGGGATTGTGGGGATGAAGGGGGCTAGGAGTTCGAGGCGGGCGCCTTGGGCGGCGACGTCGTCGGCGAGGGTGGCGAAGGCGTCCCAGCAGTCTTCGGGGTCTTGGTCGCAGAAGTAGAGGCGGAGGACTTCGGGGTGCTCGCCGGTGAGGGGCGGCAGACCGCCTTCTTTACTGACCTGGACGAAGTCGATGATCTGGCCGATGGGGCTGTCCTCGGCCAACAGTTCGGGATCGCGCTCGGCCCGTAGGGCAGCCGCAGAAGCCAGCACCGAGTCGGTGTCTTCACCTCGGATCCAGGCCACCACCATGCCCGCATAGGGATGGTCGAGGGCGATCTCGGGCGGAATCGGGGCCGGTCCCCGGCCCGCCGAGCCGGCCAGGTCGTAGGCGGCGGTGCTGATGTGGTCGCGGTTGGGGTTCATGCGCCCAGTAGCGAACAGGTCAGGGCCGACCGCAAAGGAGTAGGCGAAGGTGTCGGCGTCGCGCCCCTGCTCCATCCAATAGAGGGCGATGAACGAGCCGTTGTCCACCGGATCGGCCACCACGCCATCGGCGGGGAAGCGCAGGTCCTTGAGCCGCCTCGTGGCCACGTAGCGCCGGTAGGCGAAGCAGCCGGGAGCGGCGGTCATGGCGGCGTAGGCATGGTCGTGCTCGTACCAGCGGTTGTACTCGTGCAGTCCTTCGCCGCGGTGCGGTTCGATGAAGGTGATCATCGAGTGGCCGAGATGGATCTGGCTGCCAATTGCCAGGGTCGAATCAGACATGTCGTCGCCTCCTGTCGCTGCCGAATGATAGGAGCGAGGCTGGGCCCGCGTCCGTGGCGGAGGCTGACAGCCTCTCAAATGTCGCAAAAGGCGGGGAGAAGGCCGTTGTAGGGTTCTGCGGTGTCTTCTGTGGGTCCGTGGTTGCTCGAAGACGGAGTGCTGCATCTGAACCACGGGTCGTTCGGGGCGACGCCGGCTCCGGTCTTGGAAGCACAGGAGCGGATTCGCCAGCGCTTTGAGGCCAACCCCACCAAGTACTTCGTGGGCGGCGAATACCAGCATGAGCTGGACGCCGCCCGCAGGGTGGTGGCCGATTTCGTAAGGGCTGATGAGGCGGGACTGGTGTTCGTGAACAACGCCACCACCGGGGTTAACGCCGTCTTTCGATCGCTTGAGCCCAGCCTGGCCCCGGGCGACGAGATCCTGGTGGCCGACCACGAGTACAACGCCTGCGTGAACGCGGCGCTGGTCTCGGCCGAACGGGCAAACGCCCGCATTGTCACGGCGCAGGTGCCGTTTCCGCTGGACTCTTCTCAGCAGGTGGTTGACGCTGTGCTCAAGGCCGTCACCGAACGCACCCGGGTCGTGATGATCGACTCGGTGACCTCCGCGACGGGGCTGGTGATGCCGGTGGCCGAACTCGCCGCCGCCCTTGAGCCCGAGGTGGCACTGCTGGTGGACGCCGCCCATGGCCCCGGCATGCTGGACTTCGACGTCTCTGCGCTGGGGGCCTCTTATGTGACGGCCAATTGCCACAAGTGGATGTGTGCCGCCAAGGGCGCGGCATTCCTGTGGGTGCGAGAGGACCGCCGAGAGGGCATGTACCCCTCGGTGATCAGCCACGGCTACAACGACGCCTGGCCATCCAGCGACAGCCGTTTCCACGCCCAGTTCGACTGGACGGGAACACAGGACCCAAGCGCCTGGCTCACCGTCCCCATCGCCCTCGACACGGTGGCGGCAATGCATCCCGACGGCTGGCCCGGAGTCCGAGCCGCTACCCGAGCGCTGTGTTTGATGGGCCGCAAGATCCTGCTCGACGCCCTGGGTATCGATCCGCCGGCACCCGAGGAAATGATCGGCTCGATCGCCTCGGTGCCTGTCCCGCCCGCCGACAACTCCGGTTCGGAGATCTTCGACCCGCTCATGGCCGCGCTGGCCGACAACCACAACATCCAGGTTCCGGTTTTCACCTGGCCCGAACCCCCCGAGCGCCTGCTCCGCATCTCCGCCCACCTCTACAACGAGGAATGGCACTACCAGCGCCTCGCCGATGCCCTCCTCACCGAGCTCGGCACCTAACTCAACTAGGAAAGGCGAGCCACAAGACCGACAGCAGGACCCAGGTCGCCATCAACAGCCAAGACCCATTGACCTCATGGGACCGTCAGCAAAATCAGCGGGTGGCCGCGGCGATTGGCGCGAATGCCTCCTCATCAATGAGGTGGGGGTTTTCGACTTTGATCGGCTCGATGACCACGTGGTTGGCGCCCGCCTCAAAATGCTCGCTTGCTCGCTGAGCGATTGCGTCGGGCGAACCGACAGACACGATGGATTCGCACAACTCGTCGCTGCCCCCATTGGCGAGGTCGTCGTCGGTGAACCCGGCAGAGACGAAGAGCCGCCGATAATTGCGCATCCCAAGTGAGCCGGCCAAGCGAGCACGGGCGGCTTGTAGACCTGCTGCATGATCCTTGGTTAGGCAGGCGTACTGCTTGACGCCGAGCCAGGCTTGGGGGCCGATGATGTCTCGGGCCCGGCTAACGAGTTTGGGCGGAATCTGAACTGGGATGGCGCCGGCGAAGTGCGCACCTGCTGCTGCCAGCATCTTGGGTCCGAGCGCACCGAGCACGACGGGCGGCGCTTCCGAGATTTCGGGGCCCAGCCAGAGGGTCGCGCGGATGGCCTCAAGGTATTGGGTGACGGTCTCGACCGGTGAAGCGTATGTCCGCTTGAGGGCATCTTCGATCAACTCGGGGTGCGACATGCCGATTCCGAGCAGGAAGCGACCGTCGGATTGGTCGGCAAGCGTATTGGCAGTTCCGCCTACTGATTCGGGTGTTCGCAAATGGATGTTGAGGACTGCCGTTCCCACCGTGAGCGAACAGGTGGCACTGAGCAGTTGCCCGGCGTGGATGAGCGGGTCTCGTCCGAAGGAATCGGTCAGCCAGATTGCGCTGTAACCGAGTTCCTCACTGTGTCTGGCAATCTCCTGTGTCTCTTTGACCGTCAAGTGATCGAAGCGAAAGCCAATCCCGATGCCGGTCGGGAGCGTTATGGAAGTCACGGCGCCCTCCTTGTGCGAGAAGCAGATTCGATGGCCACGAAGAGCGGCTCCAAGACGGCAAGGGACTCCTTGAGATGCGAGGCCATACTCTGTCGTTGGTCGCTTGCCATCCAGCGATCGTGGGCGATGCGCTGGGCCGAAACTATGGCACCGGCGAGGACGCCAATGGTGGCGTCGGTTTCTGGATCTCCCTTCAAGTGGCGGCCGACTATCGGCACGTAGACGGCTTCCCAGCGGTGAAGGTCCTCTAGCCCGGCAGAGCGAAGCTCAGGAGAGGCTCCCATGATCCTGGCAAGCTGTTGGAATAGCTCGGCATTGCCGTCATAGGTAGCCGCAACTTCGACTACCGCCTCGGCAATGGCGTCGGCCAGTGAAGTCGCGGGATCGATATCGCTGAGCACCTCGGCCACTCTTGCCCTCACATCAGTTGACGCGTCGAACAACACCTCCTCTTTGTTTGGGAAATAGCGGTAAAAGGTTCGAGGGGAGACGCCGACCGCAATGGCGATGTCGTCAACGGTTGTCTCGTGGTAGCCGTTTTGGGCGAACAGCCGTACCGCCGTCTCCCTCAGTTCTCGCCGAGTTCGGTCACGCTTGTACTCGCGAAGACCCACTTCGGGTCGCTTGATGCATCTGGGACCGGTCCCCATGTCGACAAATTATGTCAGCTTATGACAAATGGCAAATCATGACATTTTAGAGGGCAAGATGGAGTCGAATGGCTTTGTCCTGGAGGGCCATGAAATCGAAACTCGCTATACGCACGGCACCCTCAGCGGTGGCGGACGAGGCCGAACGGGAAGCGGCCTTCGATGAAGTAGGTGGACGACAAGAACACCGGCCGCCCCTCGCCGTCCAGGTGGTTCTGCACCAGCACGAGATAGGAGGGATCCTCTGGCCTTTCTCCCCAGCCAATGTCATCGCCGTGAGCGGCGTGGAGCTCGGTAGTTGCGACGGCGACATGATGACCATGTCGACCGAGCAACGCGAAGACGGACCCAGTGATTTCAGATGGGTCCGGTGCACCGCCAAGGTGGGCTACCGGGATGACGTCGTACGAGAAGGCCACGACTTCGGCATCGGCGGTCAAAGCCCTCTCGATCTCCACCACCTCCGCCGACGGGCTGAGCTGTAGCTCCTCGGCTTCCTCTTTGGAAATGGTTCTGATCGCAATGCTCCGAAAGCGCATGCCAGGTTCGAGACCGCGTCGACGAATCGTCTCGGTCATAGATTCGAGACGACGGATGTCGGCCTGGTGGTCATGCCCGGTCGCGACGACGACGGTGCCGGAACCATGCCGTGTCACCGTTAGTCCGCGGCTCTCCAGGTCCTGAAGAGCCGTGCGAACCGTGCTTCGGGACACCCCGTAGTGGGTGGCCAGTTGATGCTCACCCGGCAGGCGTCTACCGGTTGGCCACTCGTCGCTTTCGACGCGCTCCCGCAGGTCCCGTGCTATGCGGTCCGATTGGGTCATCGCGATCCTCTATGACGTGGTTGTCGCCCGGCAGTCACACGACTCGGATGTTGCCGCCGTCGATTGGGATCTGTGCGCCGGTTGTTGCCGCGAACGTGTCGCTGCAAAGCTCGGCGACGACAGCAGCAACCGACTTCGAGCTCACCGTTGAACCGAGCAGATTGCGGGACTTGTACTCCTCGACGGTCAATCCATGCTGCGCTGCCCTCGCCTCGAGGGTCTCATCGTCCCAAAGCCCGGTGTCGAACACGGCGTCAGGGTGGACGACGTTCACGCGGATGCCCTCTTCGGCCCACTCGATCGCCGCGACCCGCGCCAGTTGTGTCACGGCCGACTTGGACGCGGAGTAGGCGGCTGCGCCGGGCCCGGGGGCAGGTACGTTCTTTGATCCGATTATGACGACCCGACCACCGATGGGCGAGAGCGCCAAGAGGTCGTGAGTCGACGAGAGCAGCTGCGCGATCGCGTCGACGTTCACGGCTTGGACTGATCGCCAGTCGGCGAAATCGAGGTGTTGAATTGGCGCTGACGGGCCGAAGATGCCTGCCGCAGCAACGACGATGTCGACCCCGCCGAACCGTTCAACTGCGTCGTCGATGGCGTTTCGCTGGGCGTCTGCGTCGGTGACGTCGACCTCGCGCCCGAGCCAGTTCGGTCCTTCGAAGGCGCACTCGATTGCTGGTGAGGAGTCGAAACCGGTCACGGCGCAGCCTTGTGAGAGGAGGGCATCGGCACAAGCCCGGCCAATTCCCGATGCGGCCCCGGTGACGATGGCGGCGCAGCCGGTGAATCGGGCCTTCGGACCGTCGAGGGCGAGCTTGGCTTGCTCGAGCGACCAGTACTCGACGTCGAAGATGTCTTCGGGCGGGAGTGCGACGTAGCCGCCGAGGTGGTCTTCGGCCCGTTCGAGCACGGGCATGGTGTGGGCGTAGATCTCAGCCGAGATGGCCGATGCCTTGGCGGTGTCGCCAATGCCGAGAAGGCCGACTTCAGGGTCGACTAGGACCCGGGGCGCGGGGTCCAGCATCTTGAGTTGTTCCTCGGAGCGGTCTGCGTTGTCGCCGAAGTAGCCCTTGTAGGCCTCTGCGTAGGCGTCGATGTCGGTGCCGACCAACGCTGTTCGCTTCGTTCTCAACACATGGTCCGGGGTCAATGGACCCCGGTTGGCAAGGCTGTTAAGGTCAAGTCGAGCCACGAAGCGGGCGACTTGCGGCGTCCAGTGTCGGCCCACGATGAGCGGCTTTCCGGCGACCTCTGAGAGCTGCCGGCGAAGTTCGGCGAGGCGAAGGCAGCTGCACGGAGGAGGCGGTTCGGATGTCGGCGCCACCATCGGCGCATGTTCGTCGAGCCATGCTTCAGCGCGGGAGATGAGCTCTACATGTCGCTCGTAGGCCCCTCTCGTCGTGTCGGCAAAGGTGAACAGACCATGGTTGAGGAGGACCATCCCGGAGTAGCGGTCGTCGTCCCACATCTGCGACACGACCTTTGCGAGGTCGAAGCCCGGCATGACGTAGGGGATGATGAGCACGTCCGGTCCGTAGACGTCACTGACTATGGTCTCCCCTTCGGCCGTGTTGGTGAGGGTGACGATCACGTCGGCGTGGCTGTGTTGCACCGCCTTGTGGGGAATCAGGGCATGGAGGAGCGTCTCAACCGATGGGGCGGGTGCCGCAGGGTCCAGGCAGGCGGCCGAGAGCTCTCGCATCATGTCCACGTCGCTTAGCGAGTCGAGGGCAAGCAGCTCGAGGAGGCGAGCGTGTCGGAGCGGGGCGAAGCCCGCTCGCTCGATCGTGGCCAGATCCCAACCCGAGCCCTTCACGTAGAGCGCGTCAATGTCCTGACCTGTGAGGTCGTGGAACGGCCGTTTGACCGACGTGTTCCCGCCACCATGCAAAACGAGAGCTGGGTCGCTGCCCAGCAGCTGAGACCCATGGACGCATGCATCGAGGTCGTCGTCGTGTTCGCCGTCAGCGCTCGTCGACGTCCATCTGTTTTCCATGAGGCCCTCGCGACCGACCAACAATGCCTACTTGTCAGACAAATTAGGCGTTCGCCTGATGTGATGTCAACATCGGGTGCGAGGCTGCTCAGCCCATGAGCAACCGAACATCGGGGTTGAGATATCCGTGGCTGTGCGAGTACCTTGGCCATAGTTGTCAGACAAATAGGGGTAATTGGTCTTGAATCGTACTGTGGATTGGGTTGAAGACGCGGTGGAGGTCATCGACCAGACCTTGCTTCCTGGCGCGGTTGAAGTACTTCGCCTCATCACAGTCGCCGACGTGGTGGCGGCCATTGAACGGCTCTCCGTTCGGGGGGCTCCCGCGCTGGGGGTCGTCGGTGGTTTCGGCGTTGCGCTCGCCCACCGCGAGTCGGCAGGTGATCCCGCGCAGCTGGAGGCCTTGCTCAACGACCTAGAGAACGCTCGCCCTACAGCAGTGAACCTCTCGCGTATGGTCCGCCGTGTTGCCGAATTCGCTCCCCAGGGCTTCGACGCGGTGCTCAATGCAGCCTTTGAGGTCCGGGATGAAGAGATCGCGGCATCTCGCGGTATGGCAAGGCGAGGCGCCGATCTCGCGGCGCAGTTTGTGGATGGCCGGCCGCTGACGGTGATGACAATCTGCAACACAGGAGCGCTCGCCGCCGTGGAAGGCGGTACGGCGCTCGCGGTCGCCGAGGAGCTCCACAAGCGAGGCCTATTGGAGGAGGTTGTCGCGCTGGAGACCCGACCACTGCTGCAAGGCGCCCGGCTGACGGCCTGGGAGCTCGCCCAGATGGACGCTCCGCACCGGCTCATCGTTGACAGCGCGGCTGCATCGGTGCTGGCCAGCGGCCTTGTCGACGTTGTCTTGACCGGCGCTGACCGGATCGCCGCGAACGCAGACACCGCCAACAAGATAGGTACGTTCGGCCTTGCGCTCGCCGCCGCCGATGCTGGCGTTCCGTTTGTGGTGGTGGCTCCAGAATCGACCATCGACCTCGAAACAACCTCGGGCGCCTCAATCCCGATCGAGGATCGAGGTGCCCGCGAAGTTGTCTCCTACCCGCTTGAGGGTACGGCTCCGCCTGAGACTCAAGTGATCAATCCTGCGTTCGACGTCACTCGAGCCGAGCTCATCACGGCCATCGTCACCGAGCGTCGAGTGGTGGACATTTCCGGAGGAGAGACACTGACTGGCGAGCTGGGGTCCTGAGCCGCCGAGGTGACGGCGCTTTGCGGTCACCTCGCTTTGTTGGTCAGTACATGATGGTGCGGGTTAGGTGGTGGGGCCAGAAGGTGGCGTGGTACGCCTTCCAGAGCCGGAAGTCCACCTGAGGGACCACTAGCGACTGCGAGGGTGGGCGAATCTGATTGATGGCGTCGGTGAGTAGGGCAGTGGCATACAAGGTGTGGGCTCTGATCTCCACTTCCTCGGCACTGTCGGCGTGAATCAGCTCGCCTCGGTTGATGGCACCTTCCAACGTAGACCCTGCCTGTTCCTCGTTGTTTCCACTTGTGCCGTCTGACCTGCGAAAACTTTGCAGTGAAAGGAAGCACCCCACCTGAACTGGGATTCAGATGGGGTGCGAAAAGTGATAACGGTGATGAACACCGTTATTAGTGGTTGTGGGCCTACCGACCCCCGGTGGCCGGACCTTGAAAAGACTCGCTGCACCCGATCCCGTCGGAACCCATCGCAACCAAGCCGCAGCCCACAAGGACCAGGGGGGCTGTAGGGGTTTCAGGGGTAACTACCACCCGACGCCCAGAACCGCACACGGGCGATCCTGGGCGCGCTGGGCGGGTTCTGGCGGCTACCTCCGGTCCCACCAGCCGCGAACGCAGATGTACAGCATCCGGCCATGCCATTTCCCAACGGCGGTACACTCGCTACTGTTTGCAGCCTCCGCCCTCCGCGTCGGGCCGCACCGCGAGCTGTGGTGAGGCGTCCTGTCGAGCACATCGTTCCCAGGGACAACCCCGCAAACAGGGTGCGGGGTAGGCGAAGGCGTCGGATCGGGCGTGGCGGTGGGAGTCGGCGCAGGCGTCGCCGTCGGCGTGGGGGCAGGGGTGGAGTCGCCGGAACCGGAACCGGAGTCGGAATCGCCGTCGGTGTCGGTGGAATCGCCGATGCCGAGCTTGTCACCGATCCAACCAGCAGCTCTCTTCACGAGGTCGATTACATCGTCAACCCCGCAGGCAACCGTTATTGCAGCGAGCACCACGCCACCGGTACCGGTGGCTGATGCCGCCGCGAGCCTCCCGGCCAAGTGAAGCCCATAGGAAGTGAGCGTAAGAGCACCACTACCGGTACCCGTTACCGGCGCCTCGACATAAGCGCATGGACCAGGGCCGGTCTGTTCGGGGGGCTTCACCGGTGTGTAGCAATCGGGGCCATCAAGCATCTTTTGCCATGCCAACCAATGGCCGGAGTATTCCCGTCCCCGTTCGATTTCCTTGACCAGTTGCGCTTGTGTGAAGAGCCTGTTCCCGTCGCTGGTATATGCAAGGTACATATCGGGCAGCGGCGGGGCATAGGTTCCGTGTGGGCAGGGGAGGGCTTCGCAGACAGTCACTCTTTTGCCTCCCACAATCGTAGTTTTGCTGCGTTGCCATTCCCTACACTCTGGCTCATTCGGTGTGGGTCTCGGCGTCGGAGTCGGCGTCGGAGTCGGTGTGGGTTTCGGCGTCGGTTCGGCCGTGGGCCTCGGTGTGGGTTTCGGCGTCGGAGTCGGCGTCGGAGTCGGTGTGGGTTTCGGCGTCGGTTCGGCCGTGGGCCTCGGTGTGGGTTTCGGCGTCGGAGTCGGCGTCGGAGTCGGTGTGGGTTTCGGCGTCGGTTCGGCCGTGGGCCTCGGTGTGGGTTTCGGCGTCGGAGTCGGCGTCGGAGTCGGTGTGGGTTTCGGCGTCGGTTCGGCCGTGGGCCTCGGTGTGGGTTTCGGCGTCGGAGTCGGGGTGGGCTTGGGTCCGCATCCTGTTCCGCTGGAGTTGACCGGGAGTCCCG